>NZ_UNRE01000006.1:300000-410049 GCF_900537085.1 Agarivorans sp. Alg241-V36
CTTGTAATAAGCGCTGTTTGGCACGCCAAACACGTAGCTAAGCATGTCGTAGACATCATTTTCATGGTTACCATGGGTGGCCACGATAGGGTACATGCGGCCATCTTCACTGCGACTTAGTTGCCAGTCGGTTAGCCAGTCTACCCACTGCTCATGATTACCATCATCAGTGAAATCGCCATTGAATAATACAAACAATGGGCGAGAAGCGGCAACCAGTTTGTTACCTTCCTGACGTGGTTGGCGGTTGGTGCGTGAGTCACCGCCGGCAATAAAGGTAAAATTTCCAGCGATATTAGGTGCAGTTTTGAACCATGAGGTGTCGCTACATCCTTCGCTGTCACAGATTTGGAAATAATATGCAGTATCAGCGCTTAAACCATTTAAGTAGGCTAACTGTGTGGTCAAGGTTATTGAGTCAACTGCATCGTCGGGATGAGCCATTACTGTAGCTTCGTCTGCCGGGTGAGTTGTCCAATTACTCCCGTCGGCAGCGGTGCCGTAACGAACATTGGGGGTATCACCAGAGACTAAACGCCAACCCAAGGTAGCGGTAGTGCTTGGGTCATCTGTCCACGCAATACGTGGCAAATCACTGCTTGCCGCTGCTGAGTGACACACTCCTGTCACTAATAGCGACAATAATCGCAATTTCATACATTACTCCATTAATATATAAGCATAAAAAAACACCTCTCGGGCGTTACCACGCGAAGATGTCATACCACTGTGACATAAGTGTGATATAAATATGACTACTTTCTGTCCAAATGGTCAAAAAGTTTAAAAATAGGTTAAAGTGCACCAATTTCAGTCATTTATGCACCAATGGGGTACATTTTTTTAAGTTAGAACAAGAAAGGATTTATTATGGCCCAAGGAAGTAGGCCTAGTTTTATTGCGTTAAGTCGAAAACAAACACCTAGATTGACCTTGTGGTTAAGTCATGTGCTGTTATTGCCGCTTTTGTTAACCTTGTTTCTCAGCGGTATGCAAATAGCGCGTGCGAATCATCCGAACAGTTTGGCGCATTATTTTGGCGCTTGGTTACCGCAAGGACAAGTGCATCTGTGGCACCAAATATCGGCCTTAGTATTAGTAGCAGCAATAGTTTCGTATATTATTTATCAGCTGCTGTGGGGACGGTTTAAACGACTTGTTATTGCTAAGCAAATCAGCGGTGGAAACAAATTTTTCAGGATTGGCATTGCTGTTAGTTTGCTGTGTTTAGCTGGGTCGGTTGCAAGCGGCTTAGCGATTTATCTGTTGCCCGTCAGACCCGCTTGGCTTAATCAAATACACCCTCTATTAGCTTGGTTTACGCTTGGTGCTGGCTTACTACATGTTTTCACCGCCTTGGTAGTGCGGGGATTACTTAATAGTGGGCGCTTTTTGCTTCCTCAAGGCTCTTTGGGCTGGCGTGGCACAGCGGTGTTTAGTTTTGCTGCCGTCGTGAGCGTGGTTTTGTGGTCGGTGTCAGCGACCCAATATCCACGTTTGCTGATGGTTAAAATACATCAGCCTTTGTCGTTAGATGGCGAGGGCCGTAATCCTCTTTGGTCGCAAGCCCCGGCATTAAAGGTTCGCACCAGCAACGGCGCCAACATGCCAGGTGGAGTGACTGATATTGAAATCCGCGCTCTTCATGATGGACAATCAGGCTACTTTTTGTTGCGCTGGGCTGATGCCACGCGCAGCTTAACTCACCTACCTTTGCAAAAAACTGCAGAAGGCTGGAAGGTGCTTCAAAGCTCAGCACTTAACGCCGACGAAAATCAGTTTTATGAAGACAAATTTGCATTGATGATTTCTCGAAGCGGGCAATTTGCTGGGGCAGGGGCTACCCACCTCGGTACTAAGCCTCATGGCGAGCGGCCGGGTTCTGCCAGTGGCCGAGGCTTACACTACACCTTAGATGGAAGCATTACGGATGTGTGGCATTGGAAGGCAGTGCGCACCGGCACCAGTATTGGCCAGGCGGATGATAACTACTTTGGCGCCCCTCGACCGTCAAAATCTGAATACAAGCGTTACACCGCAGGTTATCAAAAAGATCTCGATTGTGAACATCTGGTTCGCTGGGAAAATAATGACGCCTTGTTGAAACCTGAGTGTGGGGGCTTTGTATCTAACTGGCGAGAATATTCAGATGATATTGTGCAGCCTTTGCGTTTGCCCAAATCTGCCAGCGTGTTAAAACGGATGGGCTCTCCTAACCTTGACCCAGAATTAAGTGACGTAGGCAGTTGGTGGTTGAATTGGGAAGATACCGAAAAGTACAACCCAGACAATGACCACTTTCCACTAGGCACAGTCATTCCGTCGGTTCTCTCGCTAGGGCCCTTATCTCAAGGGCGGGGTGATGTCAGTGCGAAAGCGTCTTGGAATCACGGTTTTTGGACTTTGGAGCTTAAACGTAGCCTAATGGCTCCCGATGAATATGACTTACCCTTGGAGACCGGCATGTATTTATGGTTAAGTGCCTTTAACCACAGTCAAACTCGCCATAGTTATCATCTTCAACCTTTGCGCTTGGAGTTGCAGCTTTAATGCGAGGCTTTGAGCTAAATCCTCCGCGAAGTATATTGCTTGGCGTAATTTGTTTCATGCTTGTCTTGCAGCTCGCCGGGCAGCCTGCTTTGGAACTCTTACGCTGGCAACCAGAATTATCAACCAGTCAGCCGTGGCGTATTTATACCGCTCATTGGTTGCATGTGAATGTTTCTCACCTAGCTATCAACCTCGCTTCTTTATTGGCTGCTTTTAGCTTGTTTCCCGAGCTTATTAAATTGCGCTATTTACTGGTGTGTTTGTTGCTCCCTCCATTAGGGGTGGGCCTTGGTCTTAGTTTATTGGACTCTGATATTACTTGGTATGTGGGGTATTCAGGCGCCTTGTATGGCTTACTAACAAGCGGTGCCATCGTACTCTACAAACGAAATCCCTTCGTATTGTGGGTGGCGGGGTTTGTGATAATTAAAATTGCTTGGGAGCAGTTTCTAGGACCCATTGAGAGCGATGTGAGTCTGCCGGTTAATCAAATCGCTACGCAATCGCATCTTTACGGCGCAATCAGCGGCGTGCTGCTGGGGACACTGCTGCGACTTTATGAAGCTTGCGAGAGCGCAAAACAGCTAACTAACTAAACCAGTCAATCACCGTAAACAGAGTCGCGCTAGCTAATTCAGGCTGGTGGACCAGCTTGCTTAGCCACAAATCTAGGACTAATTACGCGATAATAGCTCGATCAATTCATTTTCAGTAGCAGGAATGCTTTGCAGCTCGATGCCCGCTGGCGAGCCACCTTTTAGCATGTAGGCGTTAGTGCTGCAGTGGTCGTAGTGAAACCATTGGCCGTCTATGCATACGTTGGTATAACAACGTGGATCTTGTTTTAATTCCATCTTAATACCCATAGTTTATTTGTTAACACAGCTTTAACATAACCCTAGGCGGCAAAAATAAAATATGATCTACATCAATTGAAGTTTAGAGCTACCTCCATAGTATTAGAGATTGTTGCTCATTTAGTGAGCTAGATCGGATGGTGCACTGTAAGGGCGCAAGAGAAATTCACCTAAAAGTCGCTTCTGTTATTGTTTGTTTTGTTATTAATTGATGAATAAGCAAGTATGATTAGCTTACTTGGGTGAACAGCTTACAAAGGAAAATTAGGCAGTATGGTTAAGTGGCTTATATCGCTGATAGCGCTTCTATCATTCCCTGTTATGGGCACTACCCTAGCGCAACAGTTGGTTGACGCCGCCTTGGCGCGAACCGAGCATACCGTCATCTACAATGGTGCATATTTTGCGCTGGATTACCCCAACGGCGATGTGCCCGAGCACTTTGGTGTATGCACTGATGTATTGATTCGCACTTACCGAAAGCTTGGCATTGATTTACAGGTTTTGGTGCATGAAGACATGCAGCAACATTTTTCGCTTTATCCATCTAAACGTATTTGGGGATTAAACCGTACTGACCGAAATATAGATCACCGAAGAGTGCCTAATTTGCAGGTGTTTTTTACCCGCCATGGTGAGTCTTTACCAATCAGTGATAATGCCAGCAGTTTTTTACCGGGAGATATAGTGAGTTGGATGCTGCCGGGTAACTTGCCCCATATCGGCATTGTCAGTGACCAATTTACAGCAGAAGGTATTCCTCAAATTGTTCACAACATTGGCCTTGGACCGCAGCTAAACGACATGCTGTTTAACTACCCCATCACTGGCCATTACCGCTATTTGCCAAGTGATAAGTAGCTATTCTGCTAGTGTCTTAAAGCGTTGTTTTAAAAATTGGGTAAAAGCCTGAACCTTAGAAGTACGGTGCATATCCACGTGGGTGGTAAGCCATTGCGGAATCGCCCAATGCTCCAGCGGCGGCATCAGTGGCAGCAGATCAGGATAATGCTTAGCGGTTTCGCAGTTAAGGGGCGCAGCACCAAAACCGGCTCTAATCGCTGGAATAAAAGCGTTAAAGTCATTCACTCGTAAGGCAATTTGTTGTGGGTCTAGCTCGCTGTTCATCCAGTTAATAAAACTAATCTGCGAATAGGGCTCAATGGTAGATATAAACCGGTGCCCAGCTACGTCGCTTAAAGACTTTATTTTACCGTGCTTCTTTAAGTAGCTGCTTGAGCCATACAGGGTGACAGGGCTGTCGGCTAAGTGTTGCACAACATAATCTAAGTCTTTTGGCTTGTTACCCGGGCGAATACTGACATGAGCCTCGCCATGTTCCAGTTTCAAAATTCTGCTATCGGCGGCGTACTCCAACTTAATGTTGGGGTAAAGCGCTTGAAAATCAGCCAGCATAGGTAACAGCAGCTCGGCCATATTATTCACCGTGGTTAATACCAAGGTGCCAGAAAGCTGATTGTCGGTGCCAGCCAGTTTGCCTAGTAAACGGTTGAAGTCGTTTTGGGTGCTCTCGGCGGTTTGGGTGAGCAGTAAACCTGCTTCGGTGACTTGATAGCCACGGGCATGGCGATGGAATAAACGAGTGCCAAGGCGTTCTTCCAAGGCATTTATTCGCCGCAATACTGTGCTGTGGTGAACATCCAAGGCTTCGGCAGCAGCGGTGAGTGTGCCTAAGGTCGCAACCTTATAAGCAATATGGATGTCGTTCCAATCGTTCTTGTGTGCATTCATGCACAGAAGTATTGCATGGGTGTTGTTTTTCTTCAAATTTGCTTATGCAAGAATGCACTTAAATCGAAAACGAATTCCACTTTAAGGCTTAGCCTAGGAGCACAACATGACTAAATTAATCGCAATTGCAGGCAGCTTACGCGCTCAATCATTTAATAAAAACCTAGTAAAAATTGCCGCCAAAGGGGCAGAAGAAGCGGGTGCTGAAGTTCGTTACGTAGACTTAGCTGACTTTGCCATTCCGCTTTATTCAGAAGATTTAGAAGCAGAAGGTACACCTGCCTCGGTGAACGACTTAAAACACTTATTTGCTCAGGCTGATGGAATCTTGCTAGCCAGCCCCGAGTACAACGGTTCCATCTCTGGCGTGCTAAAAAATGCCTTAGATTGGTTATCTCGCCCTTCTAAAGATGCCGAAATTGGCTCGGCTTTCCAAGGCAAGGTGGCTGGCATTATGGCCACTTCGCCGGGCGGTTTAGGCGGCATTCGTGGTTTGGCTCATACTCGCGATATTTTGTTTAACTTAGGTGTAATGGTTAGCCCAAAACAAGTGGCGGTGGGTTCGTCTTACCAAGCCTTTAATAGCGAAGGCCAATTAACTGATGCAGACATGGAGCAACGAGTTAAAAGCCTTGGTGCTGAAGTGGCGGAAACCGCTAAACGCTTAGCTAGTTAAGTAGGCATTGGTATAGCTCCAGCGATGCTTGGAGCTATATCTGGAGGGCTAAAACAGCGAAGCAAAGGACTGAGTTTGCTTAATGCTGTTGAGTTGGCTTTCTAAGTGTTGTTGCATGTTGGCAAACAAAAAATTACCCATGCTGATGCGCTGCACTCCGGCTGACTGCAATTGAGTAAAGTTAGCTAGCTGCGGCATGCACATTACGTTTAGCGGCACACTGCAGGTTTTGCTCAGCGTTTTAATTTGATCTAGCTGTTCTATGCCGGGTAAGAAGATCCCGTCGGCGCCTGCTTCAATATAAAGCCGAATACGTTGTTGAGCTAGTTCCAAGGCATTTTTGTGACCCAGTAGGTAAACATCGCTTCTAGCATTGATGAACATGTCGATCTGATCTTGGCCAAGTTGCTGTTTAATGTAGCTTAAAGTGGCGGCAAACTCTTCTGCGGGCAATAGCTCGCGTTGTGAATTCACCACACTATCTTCAATGTTTATGCCCACTACTCCTAGCTGGTTAAGCGATACTATATGCTCGCTTATTAACTGTGGTTCTCGGCTGTAGCCAGACTCAATATCTACTGTTAAAGGCAATTGACAGTGTTGTTTAATTTGCTGAACCACTTGCAAAAGTTCGGCAAACTTGAGGTTCTCACCATCGGCTAAACCTCTGGCAGCGGCAATTGCTGCGCTGGAGGTTCCGATGGCTGCAAAACCGAGTTTTTCAGCTACTTTAGCGCTAGCGACATCCCAAACGTTGCACAGCAGTAAAGGTGAGTTTTGACGGTGTAACTCTTTGAATGTCATGACGAAAGCCTTAATGATTAAAACTAAAAGGTACTACGGCAGAATTCGACCGACAACCGAAAACTAAACAACTATGTTTGTTGTTTAAATCACTCTAACTATAAGTAATCTTTTAAACCAAGCGGTAGCATGGATTTCAGGCGGTATTAAGCTTGCTTATGGGCAGATATGCTTCCTTAAACCTTAGAGTTTGTTGATTTTAATCCGGCCGGTCTGGCTAATCGCAATTCGAACACTCAGGCTAAGCGTGGTGGCAATTGAGACGCTAAGCATCACAAAAATGGCGATGAGTATAAGCAGTTGATACTTCACTGCGACCATCGGGTCGCTGCCGGCGAGAATTTGGCCTGTCATCATACCTGGCAGGGTGACCAAACCTACGGTACTCATAGAGGCTAGCACCGGGGCAAAGGCTTGTTGCATAGCACTTTGTACAAAGCTTTGGGTGGCTTGTAAGCGATTAGCCCCCAGTGCTAAGTAAGCGTGGTATTCGGCAGTTTTTTCATGCAGTGCGTTAAACAAACGCTGTAAGGCCACAATGTTACCGCTTAGGCTGTTACCTAACAGCATGCCTGCAAGGGGGATCAAGTATTGAGCGCTATAGCTGGGAGTGGGCTTAAGCAAGGCAAAAAGTAACAGTATTAGTAGCGGACTTAAGCCGAGCAATAGACCTAGCAATACCGGTACAAATAATGGCTTTTTAGGCAGTTTAGCTTTGCCAAGTATGGCGCTGGCTCCCACTAGCAACATCACTACCAGCCATAATAAATTTACCCACAAGTTGTTTAAATCAAACAAGAACTGTAAGTACAGGCCTAGCAATATTAATTGCACAAACATTCTTACTAAGCTGCTGCCTATGTCATTGCCTAAGCTCAGTTTGAAGTGCCAATTAAGCCCGATAGGAATCAGCAGTATTAGTGAAAAAGCAGCAAGTGCTAGCCAGCTAATATCAATGGTCATAGGTAGGGGGTCCTGTAACAAATCATTTGCTAAGCGAGTTTAGGCGATGAATAAGCAGTGTAACCTGAGTGGCTATGAGTGTCTTGTTAGAGAAGTGCTGTTTAACTGGCTTGTTGCTTAGAAACGTCGGCAAAGGTGCGAACGCAGTTTTTGCCCTCTGCTTTCGCTTGATAAACGGCTTTATCGGCCGCTTTCATAATAGCTTCGTGATGCTGCATTTCTTGGCTGCGACTGGCGATACCTACACTCACGGTAACGCGATAGCGCTGATTATTGAGTTGCATATTGGCTATGCGTTCACGAATGTTGTGGCCAAGATTTAATGCCCCTTCTTCGTTGGTATTAGGACAAACAAGCAAAAATTCATCACCGCCTAGGCGGGCGACTACATCGTCGTTGCGCACCGATTCTCGCAAGGCCCGTGCGAGTAGCATTAATACCGCGTCTCCCGCGTCATGGCCATTGCGGTCGTTAATTTGTTTAAAGTGATCGGCATCAATCATCATGCAGGCTAATGGGCTGTCGTTCTCAAGTGATTGCTTCCAAAGCTCCATCAGTTGAATCATTGCATGTCGGCGATTAGGCAGGCCGGTGAGCACGTCGGTATGTGCCAAAGATTGCAAATGTTGATTGGTTTTTTGAAGCGCTATGGTGCGCTCTTGCACTTTTTGTTCGAGGTTTTGATTTAGCTCGAGCAATTCGTTATTACGCACACTAACCTGATGAAACAGGCCGCGCAAAGCGGTAATTAATGGCTCGGTGGCTAAGTCATTAGGTTGCTCAATTTTGCTATAAGCAGAGGCTGGGCTGTCGCCGCCTTCTATATAATGCAGCTGTTTTGTTAGTACCTGATCGATGCCCAGAATATGATAGGCCAACCATTGAATCAGATAATCCAATAAGTGTTTAATTTTGCTTTGTTTGTTGTCGTAATTAAATTGCCGAAGTTTAGCCACTTCGCTTAAAAACTCTCGATGCGCTTTAACATGAGCTTGGCAATGGTGAGGGTCAACCTTGTGTTTTGCCATAAGCAACTCTTCTTCACGAAAGTGCTCTTTAACGTAGTTATTTAGCTCTTGGCTTAGTGATTCGACAGCAGCTTGTTGAGGACTATGGCTGTCGGTGAGCAGCTCACCAATTTGATTAATTAAATCAATTAAGTGGCGATGCTGATCGTCAACAACAGAAATCCCAGTTTCAAAATCTGATGTCCAACGAAATGATTCCATACTATCTTGCGTCCAGCTTAACCTAGTTAATTACTACTCGTGGGTATTGCGCCGTTGCTGTCCCGTTTGAGTGGACGCCCACCTTAACGAGTTATCAGACCAGTAGAACTAATCTACATCAAAAAAGATCAAATAAGAGTGTTTGTTGCATAAAATTTAGCTGCGGCCGTAGGTGTTCGGAATATTGAATTGATAGGTGTTCAGAAACCTGCAACAAGCCGCTGTTTCTGCCAACAGATTAACGTATTCTTAGCTAATCAATTTGAAAACCTACCTGTCGTTTTGGTTTTAAAGAGGTGAAGAGTGGAACAGAATTTAAGCCTAGAGCAAACCCGTGTTATTGGTGCCTTGTTAGAAAAAGAAACCACCACGCCCGATCAATACCCGCTATCACTGAACGCATTAACCCTAGCCTGCAATCAAAAAAGTAATCGTGAACCGGTTATGGCAATGACCGAGGCCGAAGTACAAGATGTGTTGGTGAAGCTGCAAGATTTACGCATTGTGACCGAGGCGCCTCTGGCTGGCCGCGTGGTGCGCTATCAACACCGTTTTTGTAACAGCCAGTTTGGTGGTTTGCAGTTAACTGAAGGGCAACGCGCGATTATTTGTTTGCTGTTCTTGCGTGGGCCACAAACCCCCGGTGAATTGCGGACTCGCAGCCAGCGTTTAGCTAATTTTGCAAGCGTGCAAGAGGTAGAGCAAAGCTTAAATGAACTGGCCGAGCATGAAAGTGGAAAGTTAGTGCTTAAACTTGAGCGAGAGCCAGGTAAGCGAGAATCGCGTTACGCTCATTTGTTTTCTGGTGAGCCTGCTTTACCCGCAGCCAGTCATGTAGAGGCTAGCGCCCCAGTGGCAACTCAGCAAAATGAAGAGTTGCAGCAGCAAATAGATGCGCTTCGCCAAGAGCTGGCAGAGCTAAAACAACGAGTGAGTGACTTAGAGCAATAAGTATAAGGCCAGCAAATTGCTGGCCTTTTATCTTAGGCTTATTGCTAGGTTCTAGTGGAAGGGGAAGATGTAGTTCACCCAGCCTTGCATCCTTAGCAATACCTTTCTAATCATTGAAACATGGTGAAAGTGCTCGGTATAAATGGCTACTTGACCACTAATGCCCATGGGGAAGTCAAACTCATCAAAACGTGGCTCAGGGTCGATTATCACTAAGCTGCGGCTGTTCACAAAAAAGGCCTCTGCGCCGCGCAAACTGCCATTGGCTTGGAACTCACCTTCGGCAATGGTTGGCATTACCTGAATAACCGTACCTTTAAATACAATGCCTGGCTGGGCGGTAACAATAAACTCAGCTTGGTCGCCCTCTTTTAAACGCTTGATGGAGTTTTCCCAAAAAGCGCCAACAAAAATGCTTTCTTCCTTAGGAATAAAGGTCATCACTGGGCGCAATGGCATAGGAACTGCCACCATGCCTTTACGTAAACCTAATTGCGTAACGTAACCATCGGTAGGTGCATGCACCACGGTTTGTTCAAGGTCGAACAGGGCTTTATCTAACTGGCTTTGTAATCGTGCAACGTTAGTATTCACCCCATTAATTTGCGAGTCGTAAGCTAGTTGAGCATTGGTTTGATTGGCTTGTGCCACTTGCAGTTGGGCTTCTGCCGCTAAATAGGCTTGTTGGCGATTTTCTACTTCCAGCTCAGTAAAGGGGCTGTTTTTGCCACCTTTTTTACGCCCTTCGGCATAGCGTTGATAAGCCTTTTGGGTGCGGTCTCGCTCGGCTTTCGCAGCATTGGTGGTGGCTTGAGCACTGGCAAGTTGCGCCAATAATTGCGGAACTTGTTGTTGAGCGGCTGCGACTTCGGCTTCGCGCTGCTCTACGACTGCTTCAAACGGTTCAGGGTCGAGTTTAAATAACACATCGCCAGCTTTAATTAGCTGATTAGGTTTTACGGGTACGTCGATTACCTTGCCGCGGACTAAGGGCATTATAGGCACTGAGGTATACATCTGCCGAGCATTGGCAGTAAACGGGTGGTTGTAGTTCATTAGGATCATTAATACTCCAATGATCACAATGCCGCCAAGCACTGCGGTTGGAACCGTCCATTTGGTTAATGGAATATTAAAGATTTTGAATACCGCGATGCAGATCCCTGCGTAGGTGAGAATAAGCAATAAATCCATTATTGATTCCCCTGTTGTTGCTCTAGCTGCTGTACATGTTTGCTAATAATGGCTACTTGGCGTTTTAGCTTAGTAAGCTCAGCACTTAGCTCTTCGTTTTGAGATTCTAATTGTTGCTCTTTTTGTTCGAGCTCTTGTTCTTGCTGTTGCAACTGTTTAAAACCCCAGCCTCGGTCTTCTCGATACAGGGTGGCCCATATCCATAGAAAGGGCCAAATAGCATGCAAGGTAAATAAGCTTATCCAGCCAGCTACGTGGATAGCATCTTGGTGAGGGTGATTGCGATGCTTAGATATTTCGTAAGGAATATCGTGAATAGCAATAATGCCGTAGAACAGGGTCAATCCTACAAAGAGCAGCAGGCCTAATGCGAAAAAATCCAAAAACATGGTCCCTCCTTGGGGTATTTTTGCGATTAAATGAATCTCTTATTCAGCTTAATTGATAATAGTCGATAAGGGTACAAAGTTGCTAAGCTTTTACTCAAGGAGCTGTGCAGGCTAGTTTGCTAGTTAAATCATTCGTTTATGCAGGTGCCGAAGGTTGTTTAGGAGAAACAGTTTATGAAGTTATGCTCAGTAGAGCGGGTATGGGATGAAGGAGAGCATAACGCTTTTACTGATCTGTGCGAGTTTAAGCAAGCGCTATGGTTGTGCTTTCGCGAAGCTGAAGCACATGTAAGTGATGAAGGAGATATTCGCATCTTACGCCGCTCAGCAGATGACACCCACTTCGAGTCGGCAGCGTTAATTCACCTACCTGGTATAGATTTACGCGACCCAAAATTAGTTGAAAGCCCAGACGGTCGCTTGCTGCTAACCTGCGCTGGGGTTAATCGCAGCAGCGAAAGTTTTGATTTACAAAGTTATACCGCCTGGTCTGATGATGGTGAAAACTGGAGCGAGTTAAGCGCCCAAGGCGATGCAGGCATGTGGTTATGGCGCAGCCGCTATTTGGCTGATAGCGCTTATGCAGTGGCCTACAATTACAGCTTAGATAAAGTGAATCTGTATCGTATGGACGAGCAAGGCGATTATCAGCTGCATTTAGATCCCTTATTTAGTTTGCAACAAAATGGTTTAGCCTATCCCAACGAGCATGATTTATGTTTACTCGATGATGGTGCGGCATTGTGTTTATTGCGTCGTGATAAAGACACTGGCACCGGGCAACTGGGTTATGCCAAACCGCCTTACTTAGATTGGCAGTGGCAAGATTTACAGCTGCAAATTGGTGGCCCAGCGATGATTAAACTCGACGATGGGCGTTTGCTCTGCGCAATGCGTTTGTACCAGCCGGTGCGTACCAGTTTGTGTTGGTTAGATGCCGACAAAGCACGCTTGCAGGAGTTTCAGGTATTGCCTTCCGATGGTGATACCAGCTATCCAGGATTGGTACAGCAGGGCAATAAGGTGTTTTGCAGTTATTATTCTAGCCACGAAGAGAAAACAGCTATTTATTTTGCCGAATTAGATTTGAGTCAAGACTGAGCGAGTGGCGCTAGTTTATTGAAAGATAAAGGCAGCCTAGGCTGCCTTTATTTATGCGCTTTATTTAAATGTGTAACCAAAGCCAAGGGCTGCAATGCCACCTTTGCTATCGTAAAAGGTAATGTTGGAATCGGTATTATTGTATCCACCTAGCACATTAAACATAGTGTTCTTCCAACCAAAAGGTTCGTTAAACACGTAAATCCCAAACAGCGAAGCTTTGTCATCTTTTTGGGTCTGGTTATCAAACACCGGGTTACTGCCAGAGTACTTGGTTTGGCCATATTCCGCATTTAAGGTAAATACATGCGGACCCGAGCGGTAAATGCTGGTTAAACGTAAAGTATATTGGTCGAAATCGTTGGCGCTGCCGTCGGCTTTAGCCGTGGTGTAAGCCACTGCTGGTGCTAAGAACCATTTGCGCGACAATGGCACGAAGGTTTCAGCAATTAAACGATGCAGATTGGCATTTCTATCTAAGGCTTTAGTTTCAGCAGAATTTGCACCGAATAAAGCTACACCACTTTGCTCGTTGTCTACAGTACGGTTTGCGTACACATATTCTAAAGTTAGCGGGCTGTCGGCAATCGATTCAAAACGTAAGCGACCACCTTGGTAGTTTTCATCGGTTTTTTGTCGCGCTTGACCGGTCAGGTAAGGATCGCTCCAGGTGTCGTTAAGAAGCGGAAGCTCTGGGAAATAAGCAGCGGTGATTTTACTGCGGTCACTGATTGCGCGGGTATAACCCAATTCATATTGAAATTGTGCACGGCCTAGATTCTCGCGGCTGTTACCGAGGAAAAACTGATTCTTTAAATCTTGAGTGGTGTAATCAACCCGTAATAAAGGGTAAACAATCGCCGAGCTTGAGCTTTTCCCATTATTGTTTAGGTCGTCGGTGATTTGGTTATCATCATCAGTGGAAAACTGATTTTGGCCACTCACGTAACCCACATTTAGGTTAATGGTGGCAGACCAACCAGGCGCTTCAGCTAGGGGGCGGGCATCAGTAGCGAAACTAACTGCCATACTACAACAGAGTAGCGAACTTACTCGTTTAAACATTAGTCACATCCTTGTATCAGGTAATCTGAATTAAATCATTAGTTTGGATTACACTGGTTACGTTAAAAAAACTTTAATCGATCAGATATTTATAGCTTTACCTTAACTTAAGCGAAACATTTTGTAAGCACAAGCCTTGTTGCTGTTGTCGCTTGTGTTTAGTGTCTCTGCCACTATTAAATGATTAGCTTGTTATTAAGTTTGCCTGTGATTTTAACTATAGATGAAGCAGCTTTAATTGAAGGTTTTTATACAAGTTAAGTGTTAGTAAAGAAAACAGAGCGACTGGCGCTCTGTTTATTGAGAGTAGCTGAGCTTAATCAAGCTCTGAGAATAGGCCGCGGTCGAAGGTTTTCTCGCAGTAGTGGCACTTTAGCTTGATCTCTTGCTGCTGGTGGCGCACATAAAAGTTACTGTCGATGGGTTCGTTGTGGCTAATGCAGTTGCTATTGGGGCAAGCAAATACCGCTTTAATTTGCTCTGGCGTAGACACATGAAACTTACGCACTACTTCAAAGTCTTCAATAACATTAATGGTGGCGTTGGGTGCAAACAAGGCTAACTGGTTAGCTTGGTTTTCATCAAAAACCGTATTCTCAACTTTAATTAAGTCTTTTTGTTGTTGATCGCCACTCGGCAAATTAAGCCCTACGGTGATTCGCTCTTGCGCTGCCGAGAGCTGAAAAAACTTAAGAATTTTAATGCCTTGACCCGCTGGAACGTGGTCAATTACGGTGCCATGCGCAATGGCTTCTACTTGCAGCTTCTTTTTCATTATTGCGCTCCAAATTCATTGGTCATGATTAATGCGAGTAGGGCTTGGCGAGCGTAGACCCCGTTTTCTGCTTGTTCGAAGTAGTAGGCATAAGGCGTGGTATCTACATCGGTGGTGATTTCATCAACCCGTGGCAGAGGGTGGAGAATTTTCAGATTATCTTTTACTTGCTCGAGCATATTAGCGCGTAAAATAAAGCTTGATTTGATGTGTTGATATTCGGTTTCATCAAAGCGCTCTTTTTGTACTCGAGTCATGTACAGAATATCGAGTTCATCAACCACTTCTTCTATGCTGTCGTGCAGGCTGTATTTGATTTCACGCTCATTCAACTCTTCGATTATGTAGTCGGGCATGGCCAGAGCTTTCGGTGCAATAAAGTAGAACTCGCAACCAAATAGTGACAAGGCTTGAGTAAGGGAGTGCACGGTGCGGCCATATTTTAAGTCGCCAACAAAGGCCACTTTTAAACCCTCAAGCGACCCTTGGGTTTCGTAGATGGTGAATAAGTCGAGCAAGGTTTGGGTAGGATGCTGGTTTGAGCCGTCTCCGCCATTCACCACCGGTACGCTAGAGAATTCGCTGGCTAGGCGAGCCGCGCCTTCCTGTGGGTGGCGCATGAAAAAAGCGTCGCTGTATGATGAAATCACTTTAACCGAATCAACTAAGGTTTCGCCTTTTTTACCCAGTGAGGTATTTCCGCCATCAGCAAAACCAATCACGCTGCCGCCTAAACGTTGTACGGCGGTTTCAAAAGACAAGCGCGTACGGGTCGAGGCTTCAAAAAAACAGCTGGCGACAACTTTGTTTTTTAATAATTCGGGACGGGGTTGTTGCTTGATGCTTTGGGCGGTGTCGACGATTAATTCAAGTTCCTGACGAGATAAATCAGGGATGGAGATAATGTGCTTCTGATAAAGCGGGTTGTTCATGCTCGCAGATCCTAATCCGATGTGAAATCGGAACAGAATTATAACAGCGAGCAGGCTCAGTGAATATGATCTTAATAAGGAATACTAAGATTATTTAGCCAAACAGGGCGAATTAGGCGTATTGGCTGCTTTTTCTCTCGCGATAATCTTGGCAATCAATACAGTAGCGAGACTCTGGGCGAGCGTTTAATCGCGCAACGCTAATGTCTTCGCCACAACCTTCGCAAAAACCATAATCTTGTTCTTCGATACGGCGTAGCGCGTCTTTAATGCTTTTAACATGGGCAATGTCGTGCTGGCGACGGTTCAGCTGCAGCTGTTGAGACTCTTCCTGGTTGGCGCGATCTACGTCATCACCAGAATCTTCTTTGTCTTTAAAAAGTTGAGCGTCTTGCTCAAGGCGTTGTTGAGTTTCGTTCAGTTGCTCGACGAGTTGCAGACGAATGGTCTCTATTTGTTGGTCGCTAATCATTGTTTTGAAAGTATTCCATCCTATATGTGTTAAGCGTGACTTAGTCCTGTATGCACGCAGTTAACTCAAAAATTTTAGTTAATCGTAGATTTTAGCGAGGAGTAAAGTCTTTTCAAAGCGCTTTTTTGGATATTTGTTAGCCAGCCAACACTTGGGTTTAGATAAATTTACCGTTACTATCTCGCGGCGTTCGCTTAGAGCCTAAATCTTGTGGTTTTTGCCTGTGCTGACACGCTAACTACACTAAACTAACTATCAATAACCATTGTGTGATTAGCCATCACACCATTACGAGGATTGCATGAGTGAATAAACTAAACATGTTGCTGGTAAGCCTATTGGCCATAAATGCTGGCGGAGTAACTGCTCAAGAAGAGAAAGTACTAAATGTTTATAATTGGACTGATTATATTGCCGAAGACACTATTGCTGAGTTTGAAAAAGAAACCGGTATTAAAGTGGTTTACGACGTATTTGATTCCAATGAAGTATTAGAAGCCAAGTTACTGTCGGGTAGCACCGGTTTTGATATTGTTTCACCGTCGCACGACTTTTATGCTCGTCAAATCACCGCTGGGGTGTATCAAAAGCTAGACCGCAGCCAATTAAGCAATTGGGACAACTTAGATCCTAAATTGCTCGCTACTTTAGAGGCCTACGACCCAGGCAACCTTTACGGCATTCCTTATATGTGGGGAACCACCGGTATTGGTTATAACGTAAATAAAGTAAAAGAAATCTTAGGTGAAGATGCCGAGCTGGACTCATGGTCATTGGTGTTTGACCCAGAAATTGCCGCTAAATTAAGCCAGTGTGGTATTGCCTACTTAGACGCGCCAAGTGAAGTGGTGGCGTCAATGCTTAACTATATGGGCAAAGAGCCTAACAGCGCTAAGTCTGCAGATTATAAGGGTGAGATCGAAAGTTTGATGACGCAGCTTCGCCCAAGCATTCGTTACTTTCATAGTTCGCAATACATTAACGATTTAGCCAGCGGTGACATTTGTGTTGCTATTGGTTGGTCTGGCGATGTGCTAATGGCTGGAGATCGCGCTGCAGAAGCTAACAATGGTGTAGAGCTTGAGTACATTATTCCTAAAGAAGGCGCAGGTGTATGGTTTGACATGTTTGCCATTCCTAAAGATGCTAAACACCCAGAAAATGCTCATGCCTTTATTAACTTTGTACTGCGCCCAGACGTGATTGCTAAAGTGACCGATTATGTTTGGTATGCCAACCCAAACACTAAAGCCACTGCACTAATCAACCCTGAGATTGCTGCACATGAAGGTATTTACCCTACAGAAGAAGCGTCAGAGAAGTTATTTGGCTTTGTTAGTATTCCACCAAAAGTAGAACGTACTCGCACCCGCTTATGGACTAAGTTTAAGTCAGGTCGTTAAGTCAAGATTTGGATATAAAAAAACCAGCCCACGGGCTGGTTTTTTAGTGCTTAGCGTTTTTCTAGTCCAGTTGTGGACCCGCTGCTACTAGGGCTTCACCTTCTGCATTGTCGGTGTACTTGGCAAAGTTTTTGATAAAGCGTTGGGCTAAATCTTCGGCTTTGCTTTCCCACTGCAATGGATCTTGGTAGGTATCGCGAGGGTCGAGAATCTCGCTGTCGGCACCGGGTAACGTGGTAGGTACTTCTAGATTAAAGATTGGCAATTGTTTGGTGTCTTGCGTTTCGATTGAGCCATCTAAAATGGCGTCAATAATTGCACGAGTATCTTGAATCGAGATTCGTTTGCCTGTGCCATTCCAACCGGTATTGACTAAGTAAGCCTCGGCACCTGCCGCTTCCATACGTTTAACTAATACTTCGGCGTATTTAGTTGGATGTAAGGTTAGGAAGGCTGCACCAAAACACGCTGAGAAAGTAGGTGTTGGCTCAGTAATGCCTCGCTCAGTACCGGCTAGTTTGGCGGTAAAGCCAGACAAGAAATGGTACTTAGTTTGCTCAGGCGTAAGCTTAGCAACGGGCGGCAATACTCCAAAAGCATCGGCAGTTAAGAAAATCACTTTCTTAGCATGACCGGCTTTAGATACTGGCTTAACGATATTCTCAATGTGATTGATTGGGTAAGAAACACGAGTATTTTCGGTTTTAGAACCGTCGTCGTAGTTTACGCTACCATCGTTGCGCACCGTTACGTTCTCTAACAAAGCATCACGTTTGATAGCATTGTAGATATCGGGCTCGGCTTCTTTACTTAACTTAATGGTTTTAGCGTAGCAGCCACCTTCAAAGTTAAATACGCCTTCGTCGTCCCAACCGTGCTCATCGTCACCAATTAATTGGCGTTTAGGATCGGTTGATAAGGTAGTTTTACCAGTACCAGAGAGGCCAAAGAAAATGGCGGTGTCACCGGCTTCACCTACGTTGGCTGAGCAGTGCATAGACGCCATGCCATTAAGCGGTAGGTAGTAGTTCATCATGGCGAACATGCCTTTCTTCATTTCGCCGCCGTACCATGTACCACCAATCACCTGCATTTTTTCTGTCATGTTAAATACGGTGAAGTTTTCTGAGTTTAGGCCGTGTTCTTTCCACTTTTTGTTGGTGGTTTTAGAACCGTTCATCACTACAAAGTCTGGCTCGTAGTCCTCAAGCTCTGCGGCTGTTGGGCGAATGAACATGTTGGTTACAAAGTGAGCCTGCCATGCCACTTCAACAATAAAACGTACTTTTAAGCGAGTATCAGGGTTAGCACCACAGTATGTATCAACCACAAATAAGCGTTTACCAGATAGTTGGTCGGTCACGGTTTGTTTTAGGTCGGTCCAAACCGCGGGGTCTATTGGCTTGTTGTCGTTTTTAGCTTGTTCTGAGGTCCACCACATGCTGTCGCGGGTGGTATCGTCTAGAACGATGTATTTATCTTTTGGGGAACGCCCAGTGAAGATCCCTGTGTCTACGGCAACCGCACCAGTGTTGGTGACAATACCGCGTTCGTATCCGGTAAGTTCCGGTCGAGTTTCTTCCTTGAATAGTTCTTCGTATGAGGGGTTGTACACCACGTCCGACACATCTTTGATGCCGTATTGAGCCAGGTCGATAACCTGATCTTTTTCTGCAACGTCAAGCATAGCAGTCTCCTGTAGGTAGAGAGGTAAGATTTATATTGTTTTTTTAATTGGTGTTGGCTCTGATTCTATCCCTTTAGTGGTACCAAAAAGAGAGGGGCGTCAAATTACCAGCACTTTTTTTATGGTTATTAGGGGTCTATCTAGGAAATGCGATTTGCACCGCATTTCCTGAAGTCAGTTTAATGAATTTTGGCAGGGTTTGTCGATATATTACGCGTGAAAATGTTTTCAACGTCGGCTTCGTTAAAATTATAGTCATGTCCACAGTAGTCACAATGCATCGAAATATGGCCTCTTTCATGGCAAATTTCGAGCAATTCTTTGTGGTCAATGTTGGCTAAGGCGGTTTCACAGCGCTCTCTTGAACAAGTGCATTTAAAGCAAACGTCTTGCGGCTCGTAAACGCGAACTTTATGTTCGTGATACAAACGAAATAGTAATTGCTCAGCGTCTAGCTCAAAACTTTCTTGGGCGGTGGTGGTTTCACTTAAGGTGGTAATTAACTCGAAGTGTTCGGCATCTTCATCTTTACTGGCTGGCAAGGCCTGTAAGAATAAGCCGCTGGCGTGAGGGCGACCCTCAAACATGCCTGTAAACAACCATAGGCGAGTATTAAGTTGTTCCGATTGCTGGAAGTAAGCCTCAATACTGGCGGCTACACCTTGCGGGTTTATCTCAACAATACCTTGGTAGCGCTCGCCTTGGGTGGGCGTAATGGTAATCACAATGTGGCCTTTCCCAACTAGCTCAGCAAAGCTGATATTAGGATCGATGGCGCCTTGGTAGCGCGCGACACCACGCATTTGTTGTTGGTCGGTGCCGCTTACTGCTAATACGCTTAACGGGCCATCGCCTTGTAGTTGCACAGTAATGTCACCTTCAAACTTTAAAGTGGCAGTGAGCAAACAAGTGGCCGCTAGCATTTCGCCCAATAGAGTTTGTACAGGCGCAGGGTAGTTTTGTTGATCGATGATTTCTTCGTAGCTTTGCTGCAACTGCACTAACTCGCCACGGAGGTTGTAATCTTCGAATAGGTAACGGTTAAGAATGTCTTGCTTCATAAGTAGGCCTGACTATTGTTGTTTAAACTGAATAATTTGCCGACGCTGCTTTTTATCGGGTCGGCGTTCTGGGCTGGCACTTTGTGCCATGAGCTTGCGTTGCATTGCATATTGTTCGCGCTTTTTAAGGCTTTGTTCTGTTTCTTGGTAAAGTAGTTGAGCTTGTGGCGCTGGGCCGCGTTTGTCGCTTAACTGCTCAACCACTATTTCTATTTGTTGCTGGCCTTGCCATAAGCTAATAGTAGCACCCACTTCTACATTTTTACTTGGCTTACAGCGTTGTTGGTTATAGTGCACTTTACCGCCCATAACCATGTCACGAGCAAGCCCTCGAGTTTTATAAAATCGTGCTGCCCACAACCACTTATCAAGGCGTGGTGCAGAGTTGTTAGAGTTTTGTGAATTCATGCTAAGTCTTGGCTGGCTTATATAATATCTATTAAATTATATCAGTTTTATACGTGTAAGCGATGTCACGGATTAGTGCGTTATCCAGCAGAAAACTGATAAAAGTCTAATTAAATGCAAAATTTACACTTGCAGCACTTGTTCTGCGCCTAAGTCCCTTTAGAATGAAGAACCCTCTCTATGAGGCGCTTTGCAATAGTTTTTTCATAAGGATGATCGAGAATCGGTTAACGATGACAGATGTATTATAACGAATAAATGGATATTAAATCTTTTTCAACTCAAGTTGCGCGTTACGTTCCTTCTCAAAAGAGCAGCGTATTAATCACATTACTATTGATGTGTTTTGCCGCTTATCAGCTGGCGTCTATTACTTGGTTATTAGTGCCAACGCCTTCGCCGGCTTTTCGCTGGGTTCCTCAGCAGGTACAAACTAGCAATAAAGCGGCTCAAGTTGATTTATCTAGCCTTACCAAGTTGCATTTGTTTGGTGAATATCAAGCAAAAAAAGCCAAGCCGGTTGTTCAAGCGCCTTCGTCAACTGATGCACCCAAAACCTCATTAAAGCTAACCCTTTCTGGTTTGGTGGCGAGTAGCGACCAAACTAAAGCCCTGGCCATTATTGAACACCGCGGTAAACAACAGACTTACGGCGTAGATGAATCGATTAATGGTACTCAAGCTGTAATAAAAGAGATTCAAACTGACCGGGTGATTTTATTGCATCGCGGTGTTTACGAAAGTTTATTGTTAGATCCTGAAGACAAAAAGTCGCAATCTCGGTCTAGTTCCAATACCGCTAAACGCAATACCAAAGCGCCTAGCAACGATCGTTCGGCCAAGGTCGACGTAAAAGAAGTATTAAAAGACCCTTCAAAGCTTACCGATTACATTCGTATTTCGCCGGTTCGTAAAGATGGTGCCTTAAGTGGTTATCGGATTAATCCCGGTAAAAACGCCGCCTTATTTAAACAAGTGGGCTTAAAAGCTAATGACTTAGCTGTAGCTCTTAATGGATATGACCTGCGCGACAACGCGCAAGCAATGCAAGTGATGCAAGAAATGGCCGAGCTAACGGATATTACGGTAACCGTAGAACGCAATGGCCAGTTGCAGGATGTGTTGTTCAGCCTGCCAGATGAATAGTACCGGAGATTTATTTAACATGAAGTTGCACGCCTTACGCTTTATTCGCCACAGCCTTGTTGGCCTAATTGGATTAGGCCTTTGTGGAATCGTGAGTGCCACCGAGTATTCAGCCAATTTTAAAGGTGCTGACATTAGTGAGTTCATCACCACGGTTGGTCGTAATCTCAATAAAACCATCATCGTAGACCCCGCGGTACGCGGCAAGGTTAATGTACGTAGTTACGATTTGCTTACCGAAGAGCAGTACTATCAGTTCTTTTTAAGTGTGCTAGATGTATACGGCTTTGCGGTTATTGATATGCCAAACGGCGTAACCAAAGTGGTACGCGCCAAAGACGCCAAAGCGGGAGCGATTCCGGTGGTTGACCGTGATGATCAAGCTTTAGGCGATGAAATGGTGACCCGCGTGGTGCCGGTGCGTAATGTATCGGTGCGTGAGTTGGCGCCATTATTACGCCAGCTAAATGATAATGCTGGTGGCGGTAACGTAGTGCACTACGATCCTTCCAACGTGATTATGCTTACTGGCCGCGCCGCGGTGGTTAATCGCTTAGTTGAGATTATTCGCCGAGTAGATAAAGCAGGTGACCAAGAAGTAGATATCATTCGCCTCAAGTTTGCCTCTGCTGGTGAGCTGGTACGTATTATTGAATCGCTAACGGCAAGCACTGGCGGCAAAGGTGCATCGGCCAGTTTGTTAATACCTAAAGTGGTTGCCGATGAGCGGACCAACAGCATTGTGGTATCGGGCGAACCAAGTGCTCGAGCACGAATTGTACGTTTAGTGGCAAAGCTTGATAGCGAATTAGAAACCTACGGTAATACCCGTGTTTTCTACTTAAAGTATGCTAAAGCTGGCGACTTGGTCGATGTACTTAAAGGCGTAAGTGAAACCGTAGCAGCAGAGGCAGCTGGCGGTAGCAAAAAGAGTTCTTCCAGTAATTCGCGTGGTAATTTCTCGATTGAAGCCCACGAAGATACCAATACCTTGGTAATCACCGCTCAGCCAGACAACATGCGCACCTTAGAAGGTGTGATTAATCAGCTTGATATTCGTCGCGCCCAAGTTAACGTAGAGGCCATTATTGTTGAAGTGGCCGAAGGTGACGGTATTAGCCTTGGCGTACAGTGGGCGACTAAAGCGGGTGGTACTCAGTTTAATGATGCCGGTGTATCGATCAGTGAAATTGGCGCAGGTATCTACGATGCTCAACCAACGGAAGGGTCGCTGGTTACAAATACTGATGGTTCATCGGTACAAAACCCAGACACTCCTGGTGATATCTCTGGCTTAGCCAGTGCCTTGGCTAAAATTTCTGGTGCAGCTTTTGGTTTTTATGGTGCTGATTGGGGCGTGTTAGTGCAAGCGGCGGCTAATGATTCGCGTTCAAACTTATTAGCCACTCCGTCTATTACCACCCTAGATAACAAAGAAGCCTTCTTTACTGTGGGTGAAGAAGTTCCGGTACTAACCGGCTCTGCTTCTAGCAGTAGCAACGATAATCCTTTCACTACCGTTGACCGTAAAGAAGTGGGTATCAAGCTAAAAGTAACGCCACAGATTAACGAAGGTGACGCAGTTCAGTTAACCATTGAGCAAGAAGTGTCGAAGGTACAAGGTCAAACCTCTGTCGATGTTGTATTTGCTAAACGCCAATTGCAAACCACGGTATTAGTAGACAGTGGCGATACCATTATTTTAGGCGGTTTGTTAGACGACCAAATTGAAGAAAGTGAATCTAAAGTACCATTACTGGGCGACATTCCGGTATTAGGTCACTTGTTCCGTTCAACTAACTCGAAGAAAGTTAAACGTAATTTGATGATCTTCATTCGCCCCACCATTATTCGTGACTCAGTAACCATGCAAAGTGTTAGCTCGCGTAAGTACAGCCAAATTCGTGCTCAGCAGTTGTTGCGTGAAGAGTTAGGCGTGGTGCTAATGCCAGACACTAAAGTGCCAGTATTACCAGAGTTCAACTCGGTCGATGACGTATCTCCTGAAGTTCAAGAGTACATCGACTACTTAAAAGAAAAGAACGAGCGCTTAAAGAAAGAAGAAGCTGAGAAAGCGGCAAAAGAAGCCGAAGCAGCGGCTGCTAACGAAGAGCAAGTGAGTGCCGAGTAATGGACTTAGATGCTGAGTTAAACGTAATAGAAGATGAAAAGGCCTTAGTGTCTGATACCCCCCAAATGGAAGGGGTTGAAGGTTGGCAGCTCCCCTATATGTTTGCCAAAACCTACGGCGTTATGTTGGAGAAAAAACAAGACGCTTGGCAGGTTTATCATAACTCTAAGGTGGAGCTAGAAGCGCTGCTCGAAATCCGCCGCGTATTAAAGCAAGAATTTGAATGTGAAGCGCTGTCTGATGATGATTTTGAGCAACGCCTAACCGAAGGCTATCAGCGTGATTCATCGCAAGCTCGTCAGCTAATGGAAGATATCGGTAACGATATGGACTTTTATACCTTGGCTGAAGAGCTTCCCGAAAACGAAGATCTCTTAGAAACCGAAGACGATGCGCCAATCATCAAATTGATTAACGCCATGTTAGGTGAAGCGATTAAAGAAGGTGCCAGTGATATTCACATTGAAACCTTTGAAGCTGCACTGGTAATTCGTTTTCGTATTGATGGAGTATTACGTGAAATTTTACGCCCTCATCGTAAGTTGGCGGCCTTATTGGTTTCGCGTATTAAAGTAATGGCGCGCTTAGACATTGCCGAGAAACGGGTACCGCAAGATGGTCGTATTTCCTTGCGCATTGCGGGTCGCGCCGTAGATGTGCGGGTTTCGACCATGCCGTCTAGTCATGGCGAGCGTGTGGTATTGCGTTTATTAGACAAAAACAACTCACGACTAAAACTAGAAAGCCTCGGTTTAGCAGAAAGTTACCGCGAAGTTATCAGTGAATTGCTGAAGAAACCTCACGGCATTATTTTGGTTACTGGGCCAACGGGTTCGGGTAAAAGTACTACCTTGTACGCGGGCCTTAACGACATTAATACCAAAGATAGGAACATTCTTACCGTAGAAGACCCGGTGGAATTTAATATTGAAGGTATTGGTCAAACCCAAGTGAATACCAAAGTGGATATGACCTTTGCACGTGGTCTGCGAGCGATTCTTCGTCAAGACCCCGATGTGGTAATGATTGGTGAGATCCGTGACTTAGAAACCGCGCAAATTGCAGTACAAGCCAGTTTAACTGGTCACTTAGTATTATCTACCTTGCACACCAATACCGCGATTGGTTCGGTAACCCGTTTACGCGACATGGGAGTAGAGCCGTTCTTATTATCGTCTAGTCTATTGGCGGTATTAGCTCAGCGTTTGGTGCGTACATTATGCCAAGATTGCTGCGAAGCCCATGTAGTGAGCGAGCACGAACATCAGCTCTTAGGCATTGCTAAAGATGCTACGGTGTATCGCCCTGTGGGTTGCGAAAGCTGTAACAACACAGGTTACCGTGGCCGAACCGGTATTCATGAACTATTGCCAGTGACCGATGAAGTACGCGATATGATTCACTCTGGTAGCAGCGAACAAGAAATTGAAAATGCAGTGCGCTCTAGTTGCCCAAGCATCCGACAAGATGGGGTAAATAAAGTGCTGAAGGGCATTACTAGCCTAGAAGAAGTATTGCGAGTCACCCGCGAAGGATAGTTAGTGTAATGCCGGCATTTGAGTATCAAGCCTTTAACCAAAAGGGCAAAAAATCTAACGGAGTTCATGAAGCGGAGTCGGCGCGTCAGGTGCGCGCTCATCTGCGTGAACAAGGCTTAACACCACTTAAAATTGAGCAAGTGGCCGAGCGCGCCCAAAAAGCCAGTACAGGCTTTCGTCTGCGAAGCAAAGTCAGCACCTCAGATTTAGCGCTATTAACGCGTCAGCTAGCAACCTTGGTTGCCGCAGCTATGCCTATTGAAGAGTCACTTAAAGCGGTGGCTCAGCAGTGTGACAAACCCAAACTCAAAAGCATTATTTCAGGTGTGCGATCTAAAGTTGTCGAAGGTTACAGCTTGGCCGATAGCATGGCCGAATTCCCCGATGTATTTGAAAAACTGTATTGCGCCATGGTGGCCGCCGGCGAAAAGTCAGGTCACCTAGATAAAGTGCTTGATCGCTTGGCTGATTATACCGAGCAGCGCCAAGCCATGCGCATGAAAACCATGCAAGCCTTAATCTACCCAGCAGTGCTTACCTTTGTCTGTTTAGGGGTTATCGCGATTCTGTTGGTGTCGGTTGTGCCTAAGGTTGTGGCGCAGTTTGAGCATATGGGGCAAGAGCTGCCTAACGCCACCAAGTTTTTGATTTATGTGAGTGAACTGGTCAGTGACTACGGGCTGGTTTTCTTGATTGCAGGCATGCTGGCGATGGTGGTCTGGCAGCGCTTATTGCAGAAAGACAATATTAGAATGAAATGGCATCAGCGACTTCTAGGTATGCCGGTGGTTGGCAAGGTTAGCAAGGGGCTCAATACTGCCCGCTTTGCTAGAACCTTAAGTATTTTGAATGCCAGTGCAGTGCCATTGCTAGAAGGTATGGGCATTGCCGGTGAAGTTCTCACCAATGATTACGCCCGCGCCCAGGTATTGGATGCGGCCTCTAAAGTGCGCGAAGGCGGCAGTTTGCACTCTTCGCTAGAAGCAACCAAGTTGTTTCCACCGATGATGCTACACATGATCGCCAGCGGTGAGCGTTCAGGAGAATTGGAAGGAATGTTAGAACGCGCGGCCGATAACCAAGACCGCCAGTTCGAAACGCAAGTGAACATAGCATTAGGGATATTCGAGCCTGCCTTGATCGTTACGATGGCGGGTATCGTGCTATTTATCGTAATGGCAATTCTATTGCCGATTTTGGAACTTAATAACATGGTAGGGCTATAGCCCCTACCGGTATTTCGGAGTAAGTAACATGCAAAAGTCGATGCACACACAAGCAACTAGTAAAGGTTTTACCTTGCTAGAAGTGATGGTGGTGATTGTTATTCTAGGTATTCTAGCGGGCTTGGTTGTTCCTAACCTATTAGGTAACAAAGAAAAAGCCGATATTCAAAAGGCAAAAACCGACATTATTGCCCTAGAAAATGCCCTAGATATGTACCGCTTGGATAACTCGCGTTACCCCACTACCGATCAAGGCCTAGAAGCCTTGGTAACTAAGCCAAGCTCAAGCCCTGAGCCGCGCAACTACCCAGAAGACGGTTACTTGCGTCGCCTGCAAAAAGACCCTTGGGGCAATGACTACATTCTAATTAGCCCTGGTGAAAAGGGCCGTATTGATATCTTCAGCGCTGGCTTAGACGGTGAAGAAGGTACCAATGACGATATTGGTAACTGGAATTTAGACCAGTAGTTTGATGGCTTCTCGCTTGCCTCATCGTAATCGCCAGCAAGGTTTTACCTTGCTGGAAGTGATTTTAGTACTGCTATTAATGTCGATGGGGATTTACTCCGTCGTCATGTCGGTATCGGGTTCTAGCGAGCAAAAAATTGTAGAGCAGCAAGCAAAACGCTTAGCGGCGCTAATTCAATATGCGCAAGAGCAGGCACTGTTGACGGGCTACGATTACGGCATCTACAGTGACGCCGAAAAGTACCAGTTTGTGCGTATGGAAAAGCAGCGTTGGGTAAAACTTAACGACCGCATATTTAAAGAAAAAGTATTTGAAGAACCTTATTTTCTAGAGTTAAGCCTAGAAAATGAGGAGCTTGAAGAGCAAGGCTATGGCAGTGGTAGCTTAGGCTTTGAAGGTGATGGCTTATTTGAAAAAGACTTCATCACCGAAGAGGTCGAACAAACTATTGTGCCGCAGGTATTGTTGCTAAGTAGTGGTGAAGTCACGCCCTTTAAATTGGTGTTTGCTTACGAAGATAGCCTTAATCGCTGGCAAGTAAGCAGTGATGATTTAGGCCAGCTGACTATTGCTCGAGACCAAGAGCAATGAACAAGCAACGAGGCATGACCCTACTCGAAGTGATGGTAGCCTTGGCGGTGCTAGCCATTGCTGGCACAGCAGTTATGAAAAGTGCCTCAGAAAACTTGCGCAGCCTAACTTACATTCAAGATAAAACCTTTGCCCTGTGGATTGCCGACAATCAAATGGCCGAGCTTAAGCTCAGTAATACTTGGCCCGGTACAGCTAGCCGCAAAGGAACCACCAAATTTGGTGATATTGATTGGCATTGGCGCTCACAAGGAGTGGCCACTGGCGATCCCAATTTTGTGGCAGTGACTATTTCGGTGTATCGCAATGCCGAAGAAAAAGCCGCTTTGGCCGAAATCACCAGTTATGTGAGCCGTTGATGAAGCAGCGCGGTTTTACCTTACTCGAAATGCTGGTGGCGATTGTAATTTTTGCCTTGCTGACTATGGCGGCTTATCAGGTATTGCAAGGGGTGATGCGCAGCGACGAGATTTCGCAGCGCCATGGCGAAAGCCTACAAGCCTTGCAACGCGCGATGTTTTTTATGCAGCGAGACTTTACTCAGCTGGCACCGCGTTCGGTGAGAGATGAAACCGAAGAACAGCGACCATTAATGATGGCCGAAAAGTACTTGTTAGAAAGTGATGACATGGGCATTGAAATGTTGGTGCTTGGTTGGCGAAATCCTCAGTCGGTTATCCGTCGTTCGCATCTGCAACGCGTGGCTTATTTGTTAAAAGACGAAAAGCTGATTAAACGATTTTACAACCACCCCGATGCCGTAGTGGGATACGAGCCTCGCGAAATGGTATTGCTTGAAGATGTTGAAGAACTTAACTTTCGCTTTCACGGCTCGAGCGGTTGGAGCCAGCAGGTATCGGACAGTAACCAGCTACCGCGAGCGGTAGAAGTGACTCTGCGACATAAAGATTATGGCGAATTGCGTCGAGTATTTTTAAGCCCGGAAGGCAGCCGAGCAACAGTTGCTAGCCAAGCCCAAGAAGACGCCAATCGTAATACCAACCAAGGTGGTAGCGATTCTGGCACCAATAATGGCGATAATAACTCTGGCAGCCAACCTAATCCGGACGGCTCATAATGCAGAGTATTCCTGCTTTCCCTCAACGGCAACGAGGCGTTGCACTGCTAACCGTAATGCTAATTTTGGCGGTGATGGTGGTGGTAGCGGCTCAGTTTAGTCAGCGTTTGCAACTGGATTTAGCCAGAGCAACCAACTTGCAGCACTCTTTGCGCTCAAACTGGATGCTGTCAGGCGCCGAAGCGTTTGCCTTAAAAGTGATAAAGCAAGATCTCGAAGATGATGATCGGGTGCACCTTGGTCAATATTGGGCTACCGAGGGCATGGTTTTCCCTGTTGAAGACTCGGTGATTAAGGGGCAAATTGTGGACATGCAGGCCTGCTTCAACTTAAACGCCTTGGGCCAGCCAAATAAAACTGATGGACAGCCGCCTAAGGTTGCCGATCAGTTTATCGGTTTATTGGTGGCAATAGGGGTTGATGCCTATAGCGCCGAACAAATTACCGATGCTACTCGAGATTGGATTGACGCCGATACCATCCCGTTGCCGCAGGGTGCGGAAGATGGGGTTTACGAAGGTTTAAATCCAGCCTATTTGCCAGCTAATATGCCGATGGCAGATAAAAGTGAGTTTAGAGCGGTGTATGGAGTTACAGCTGGGATTTACCGAAAAGTCGCACCATTTATTTGTGCCTTGCCGGAGTCTAACTTAGCGGTGAACGTGAATACTATCGCCCCAGATCACCCACAGCTTTTAGAAGCGTTGTTTTATCCTGATCTGGATAACACTGGCGCACAGCAGGTCTTGAATGACCGTCCCGATGAGGGGTATCGTTTGTTGGACGAGATGATGACTCATCCAGCCTTAGCGGGAATTCCGCTTACTCAACCGGGTTTACAGCAAACATTGGCGTTGCAATCAAATTACTTTAAAGCGCAATTGTTAGTGGAAAATGAACAAGGACAAGCACAAATGAGCAGCGTTATTCAGCGCAGTGGTACTTCTGATCTTAAAGTGATTAGACGCTCTTACGGAGACCAACTGTGAACGAACAACTCATTATTCGACTACCGAGCACCGGCAAAGAAATCATTAACTGGATGGTTTGGTCCGACAGCGAGCAGGAGCTTATTGCCGCTGGCGAGCTGACCAGTAGCGCCGAGTTAGGTTTGCTGAAAGAAAAGGCCGAACAGCGCCGAGTTATTGTATTAGTTCCAGCCAGTGATATTAGTCAGCATAGCTTAGAGCTACCTAAATCGGCACAGCGCTCTTGGCAACAAGTGGCGCCATTTATGCTCGAAGAGCAGTTGGCACAAGATCCAGACAACTTACATATCTGTCTGCTAGACAAAGGCAAAGACAGTATTGATGTTGCCTGTGTGAGCCACCAACAGATGGAAAGCTGGCTAGACATGCTCGAAACGGCCGGCATAGAAAGCCAAACCTGGTGTGTGGACGCGCTGTGTTTACCTGAAGCGGAAGAAGGCCAATCGACAGCGATTCAGCTCAATCAGCAATGGCTATTTCGCTTTTTTGATGGCCGCATAATGAGCATTGATGAAGGCTGGTTAGCTACAGCGTTCCCACTGATTGCTAAGCAGTATCCTGAGCTAGTAATTCAGCATTACAGCCCATCAGCTAAGCTCGAAAATGATACGGTCGAATGGCAAGCTCGCGCGCCTGAACTGCCGATGAAGCTGTTAAGTGATGGTGCCAAAAAAGCTAAGCTTAATTTATTACAAGGGCGATATGCTGCGGCTAACCCTATTGCTCAGCTTTGGTTGCAGTGGCGAAAAGTGGCTATTGCTGCCAGCGTGTGTTTTGTATTGGCCTTGGCCTATCAGCTTATCGACACTCACAAAACAGAACAACAAATTGCTAGTGTTGATGAAAACATTCGCACCGTTTACAAACGGGTATTTCCTGAAGTTTCTCGAGTACGAGATAGTCGTATTCGCAGTGATTTTCGCAAGGCCCTTACCGGCATTGGCGAAGCACCCGATCAAGACTTTTTGAAAATGATGATTCATCTTTCGGTAGCCTTCGATAAAAACCAAGATTTGAATCCAATTAGCCTGCGCTACGACCACAAAAAAGGTGAAATACGCTTGCAGGCGCAAGCTAAAAACTTCCAAACCTTTGAGCAGTTCCGCCAGTCGGTGCAACCTTTTGAAAGTGAGCAAGGCACCTTGAGTAACAAAGCGGGTGCAGTGGTTGGCACCTTAGTTATAAGGAATGCATCATGAAGCAGTGGTGGCAAAGTTTAAACAAACGCGAACAAAACCTGGTCACTGCAGCTGCGGTACTCGTGGCCATAGCGGTATTGTATTGGGGTATTTGGTCACCAATAGCTGGCGCTAATGCTCAGGCTAAACAGCGTTTGGCTAGCCAACAGCAAACCTTAGAATGGGCTCAGCAGCAAGGCTCAGTGATTTTGGCTAATGGACGCCCTCAACAAACCAGCACTGAGGTAAAGGTAAGCCAAGCTGTGAGCAGCTCCGCTCGCCAGCAACGCATTACTATTAGCCGCATTCAGCCAAAGGGTGATGAAGTCGAAGTATGGATTGAAAGTGTGCCTTTTAATCAGTTAATGACTTGGTTAAAAATGCTCAGCCAACGCTATGGCATTATTGTTGAAAACGTAGATTTAGATGAAGGTAAACAAGAGGGCATTGTTGGTGTTCGCCGTTTACGCTTAGGAAAAGCTGAATGAAGAAGTATTTCGCTTTAGCGCTATTACTGATATCGGTGTATTTGATTAGTTTGATAGCAACCACTCCATTGGCGGTGGTATTAAATTATGCGCCTTTACCAAAGGGCATCGCGCTTAATCATCCCAGCGGCAGCATTTGGAGTGGCAAGTTAAACAGTGTTGATACGCCAAACTTAAGCCTAAACCAAGTACATTGGCAGTTAAAACCCAGCGCCTTATTGTTGGGGCGTATTGCCGCCGATGTGCAGCTTGGTACTGGTCAAGAGCTACATGGAGAGGGGCAGGTCGGTTTAAGCTTTTCCGGTTGGTATGCCAAGGATTTTGAATTAGAAGCTCCCGCCAGTTGGGTGGTTGAGCAGGTGCCAATGCCGCTGCCTTTATCAATTGAAGGTGATATTCAATTAAACCTTGCCGAAGCTAGTCAAGGCAGCCCTTGGTGTGAGCAATTAGCCGGGCAGCTCCGTTGGCTTGGACCGCTAATTGGTACCCCATTAGGCGAACTGCGTTTAGATAACGCGAATGCCGAGCTAAGTTGCAATGAAGGGCAGCCTACTATTCAGCTTAGCCATAGCGACCCTCAGCTTGAGCTAGAGTTATTGGCCTCCATTGGACAGCCAAATTGGTTGGCCGAAGGCAAAATTAAAGCGGGCGCAGAAATGCCCAAAACCATGAGTGGTAATCTAAAGTACATAGGCCGCCCAGACCCCCAAGGTTTTTATCGCTTTAAGCAGCAAGGCCGCCTGCCTCGATAAAGCAAAAGCTAGCGCTAAGAGCTAGCTTTTTTAGCCTAGCAACTCTTTAGTGAAATGATGGTAGTCATCAATAGACGGGAAGTGGCTAAACACTTTACTGGCCTGTTTTGAGTCTGGGTTATTGATCCCTAATAGATACTTAATGCCAAACTTATTGGCTTGATCGAGCACAGTTTCGTTGTCGTCAATAAACAAAGTACGCTCTGGGTCAAAGGGATGGTGCTCTATTAAGGCTTCCCAAAGCTTTGGATCTTCTTTGGGGTAACCAAATTGGTGGGAGCTAAACAAAGTATCAAGATATTGATCTAGGCCGGTCACTTTAATCTTGGTAGTGAGCCCGTCGGGATGACAGTTGGTCAGCAATACCCGCTTTTTTCCCGCTGTAGCGAGCGCTTCTAAAAAGGGTTTTACGTCGTCTCGCCACTGAATCTTGTGCTCAACTTCTGTTTTTAAGTTTCGAATATCAATATTGGTTTTATTGCTCCAATAGTCGAAGCAATACCAATCTAGCGTGCCAGACACGGTTTCGTAGTCGGCGAACAAACGCTCGCGTGCTTCAGCTAAACTCAGCTTATTTTGGTGGGCAAAGGAGATGGGTAGATAGTGCATCCAGAAGTAATTATCGTAATGCAGATCTAATAAAGTGCCATCCATATCTAATAAAACGGTATCGATTTTAGTCCAGTCAAACATTCTTAGTCGCTAATCCTTGAGTGCTTCTAACAGCAATGTAACAATGACATTAAGTTAATGATAGCAGGAAGATAGATGAGCAAGCATCATCCGCCTCGATTATTAGACAGCGCCATTGCTGCCGAAAGTCGCTTCTTCAAGATTGAAGAATTACACCTCGAGTTTAGCAACGGCGAACGACGGATTTATGAACGCTTAGTAGGATCAGGTCAGGGTGCGGTAATGGTATTACCGATTACCGAACAAAATGAACTGCTGCTTATTAGTGAATATGCCGCCGGAACAGAGCGTTATGAACTAGGCTTTGTTAAAGGATTGGTCGATCGTGGTGAAGCTGCTATTGATGCCGCCAACCGCGAATTACAAGAAGAAGTGGGATTTAAAGCACAAGATTTGCAACTACTCACCGAGTTATCGGTAGCACCGGGATATTTCTCTAGTCATATGTCGGTGTATGTAGCGCAGGGTTTGCAACCCAGTGTGTTAGAAGGCGATGAGCCTGAGCCCTTAGAAGTGATAAAGCTACCACTTGATGAGATAGATAATTTGTACGCAAATCCGGCCTTTTCAGAAGCGCGTAGTGTTGCGTCATTGTTGCTCCTTGAGAAATGGTTAAAGCAGAACAAGGTGAGAAGTATATAGGATGATAGACCCTGCTAGTGTGTTGTCAGAGGTGATTGAAATTGCTCGTGGTGCTGGCGAAATTATTCGTAAAATCTATGAAGAAGGTGATTTTGTTAGCGAAGTAAAAGATGATGCTACGCCGGTAACCTCGGCGGATTATGCTGCGCATCATTACATTATGGACGCACTAAGCAAGCTTACCCCAGAGATCCCTATTTTATCTGAAGAACAAGCCGATATTAGCTTAGCGGAAAGAGAAGCTTGGCAGTGTTATTGGTTGGTTGACCCGCTTGATGGTACGCAAGAATTTGTTTCTGGTAGCGGTGACTTTGCTACCGAGATTGCCTTGGTTCAAAATAACCAACCAGTGCTTGGCGTAGTGTATGGGCCCATTGTACAAATCTTGTATGCAGCAGTAAAAGGCCACGGCGCCTTTAAAGAGCAAAACGGTACTCGTACCTTGATTAAGAGTCGCCATTACCCCGATAAGCCAGAACATATTCGAGTCGCCACTAGTCGCGTTCAACGTCCAGCTTTGCTGCAAGCAATCTTAAACTGTAACTATCATTACAAGCTGTATCCTTTAGGCAGTGCTAGCTTAAAAAGTTGTATGGTGGCAGAAGGGGCTGCGGATTGTTATATCAGGGTAGGGCCAACCGGCGAATGGGATACTGGTGCTCCGCAGATTATTTTGCAAGAAGCAGGCGGAACCTTGTTAGATTTGCATTTGCGCGACTTAACTTACAACCTGAGGGAATCTTTAGAAAACCCTAATTTTATCTCTTTGGGTGACCCACAACTACCGTGGCGTGACATACTAAAAAATCCCAGTTAGTGGGTACAAAGCTAAACAAGCAAGCTTAAGCCGCTTTAAACTCGTTTAGCTAACAACTCGGACACATCTGGCTAATATTCGTTTTTACAATGGTTTAACCTCAAGGTAATAGCGGGTATAATTTTGCCAATAATGACAAGGATGCCTAATACTGCGGTCAGTAGGCACGATGAGGAGAGATAAGGGTGAAGCTTTTGAACTGGAAAACACTGGTACTATCTATTTGCTTAACAATTGTGCCGAATGCTTTTGCGGCTGATATGTCTGATGAGGCGATTGCCGAGCGTATTAAGCCAGTGGGTGAAGTTTATCTTGATGGCGAGTTAGAAGTTGCCAAAGCACCTGCTGCTTCAAGCGGTCCTCGTGCTGGCGACGCGGTATATAACACTTTCTGTACTGCCTGTCACAGTACTGGCGCAGCAGGCGCACCGAAGAAAGGTGACAGTGCAGCGTGGGCACCACGTATTGCTCAAGGTGATCAAACAATGTTTGACCATGCTTGGAAGGGCTTTAACGCAATGCCAGCAAAAGGTACTTGTGGTGATTGTAGCGAAGACGAAATTAAAGCCGCTATCGCTTATATGATTAAGTAAGCGACAGTTTTCATTAAAAAAACACCACGCATTGCGTGGTGTTTTTGTTTGTACTGCACAATGATAGTCGCTGTTGTGGCTAACTGTTTTTTCTGCGGCGTTGGCGCTTTTTGGCTTTTTGTAACTCTTCCACCATCTTTTTGCGCTCTTCCTTTTCGGCCACAATTTTAGCGGTTTCTACTTTTTCTACCGCTACCATTTCTGGTGTTTCTAAGGTGATGCGCCCAATGGTAGCGTCACGTAATTCATTAAGAATAATGGTAGCTGCTTTAACGTAATCGACTTGTCCGCCGCGCACTAAGCAGCCGCGCTTACGGCCAATTTCTTCCATCAATACCACTTCAGATTCTGGCAGTTCTTCGAGTTTATATCGCGCTTTAAGCTGCTCTGGGTAGGCTTGTAGTAAGTATTCACAAGCAAAGGCGGCTACGTCATCGTATTCCATGGCGGTGTCTTTGACTGCACCGGTGGCGGCTAAGCGGTAGCCACTGGCTACGTTGTCGAACTTTGGCCACAAAATACCAGGCGTATCTGAGAGGATAATATTGCCTTCTAGGCGGATCCGCTGTTGGGCCTTAGTCACCGCCGGCTCGTTACCCGTTTTCGCGATTTGGCGACCGGCTAATGCATTAATTAAGGTAGATTTACCCACATTAGGAATACCACAAATCATGGTGTGAATAGGTTTATCTACGCCGCCTTTGTTAGGCAACATACTACGGCACAGCTTAAGTAGGTCTTGGTTTTGGTTACCTTGAATGGTACAAAGAGGAATCGCTTTTACGCCTTGCTCCTGTTCAAAATACTCTTGCCACAGGGCGGTTGTTTTGGGGTCGGCTAAGTCGCTTTTATTCAATACCTTTATACAAGGTTTGTCGCCACGTAGGCTCGCAACCATTGGGTTTTCACTGCTGTAGGGAATACGCGCATCCAATACTTCGATGATTAAATCGATTTTAGGCATCACTTCTTTAATTTGTTTTTGGGCCTTGTGCATGTGCCCTGGATACCATTGAATAGCCATTTTATCCCACCTCAACTGCGTAATTGGCGCTCATTGTACTTGCTAAATTGTTAAAGTGTAGCGCTTTGTGATCGAACTATTAGTTCGTATAGCTCAATATCAGTACATTAATTAAGCAGATAGGGAAATCTTTCAGTATTCTGTGCAACTTGCTGCTATGGTTTTAGCATCGATTCATTCAAGTGCTGTTTTCTTATGGTTAACAGTACCAAAGGACAATCTTAGGGAAGAGATAATGTCTAGCAGTGAACTACCTAGTGATATTGAAATAGAAGCCCTGCAGCCGACAGAGCAGCAAGCTGCAGCGAGTCATCGCTCCGGTATCAGCTTGCAAGCGCGCTATGAGCATCATAAAGCGCGCCACAAGCATTATAAAAAAGGCTATAAACACCTGCGGCGCTATCGTTGGATTAGCCTTGGCTTAGGCATTGTAAGCTTTAGTGCAGTATTTTCTTTAATGGCGGTGTTGCCCACCTACAATGAAGTAAAAAATGATTATGACGATAGCTTGGCCGAGCTCAAAATTGTTGAAGACCAAAACCGCCAGCTTAAAGAAGCCTTGCTGATAGAACGGCGTAACAACTTTGATTTGAATAAAGAGAACCACCCAGAACTACGTATCTTTGCCTTCAATACGCTGATTGCCACCGACCAAAGTAATATTCGCTCTGCTTTTTTTGAAGCCTCTGACGATATGGGAAAAAAGATGGCGATTAGCTATCAGTTATTGGCTGAGGGCCCCGTTGAGCTGGCCTTGGCACTGGCGCTAATTGATCAAACAGGTCAGCAGGTGTTCCAACACCCCATCGACTTTGGTGAAGTACCTCCAAAGCAAGGCGAGTCCTTAACTGTGGAAAGCACCATCAACTTAGATAAAAACTTAGATGTTCGTTACTTTAGAATTGTTGAATTGAGTGAAGAATAGACCATTAACTGGCCGAGTTAATAAGAGGAGCTTAATGCTCCTTTTTTGTTGCTTATTAAGCGCTATACTGCCCCTAGAAATCGATTAACTTTGCTGTGAGGGCAAGTATGTATATCAGCGATAAATTTGATAGTGGCAATATTCGTGTTGTAGAACTTAATGATCCTCAAAATATTCAACTAGAGATAAAACACGACCATCAATCGGAATTTTTCCAATGGTTTCACTTTCGTTTTGAAGGACCCTTGGAGCAACAATATCGTTTTTCTCTGATCAATGCGGGTCAATCTGCCTATGCGAAAGGCTGGCAAGGTTATCAAGTGGTAGCCTCTTACGACCGTGAAGAGTGGTTTAGGATTGATACTGAGTTTGATGGCGAGCAATTACATTTCTCTTTGCTACTCGAGCAGCCTAGTGTTTACTTTGCTTACTTCGCCCCCTACAGCTACGAGCGTCATCAAGATTTACTGCATACCATGCAGCAGGACTATCGGGTAAATCTAAATACTCTAGGGCAAACCTTAGATGGCAGAGACATGAGCCTGCTAACTATTGGTGACGCCGAAAAAGCCAAACATAAAGTTTGGGTTATTGCTCGCCAACACCCTGGAGAAACCATGGCCGAATGGTTTGTTGAAGGCTTGTTAGGCAACCTGCTTGATCAAGATAATCCCCTGGCAATGAAACTGTTAGAAGACACTGTATTTTACGTGGTACCCAACATGAACCCTGATGGTTCAGTACGAGGCCACTTAAGAACCAATGCTGTAGGCGCTAACTTAAACCGCGAGTGGCAAAGTCCCAGCATGGAGCGAAGCCCAGAAGTGTTTTTGGTGAGAGAGAAAATGCTAGAGCTGGGCGGTGACTTATTTTTAGATATTCATGGCGATGAAGACTTACCCTATAACTTCGTGGCTGGATGTGAAGGGATCCCGTCTTACGATGAGCGCCACAAACTGCTAGAGGACACCTTTAAAGAGGCGTTTATGGCCATTTCTCCTGATTTTCAGGATACCCACGGTTACGCTAAAGACGAACCGGGGCAGGCGAACTTAACCATTGCCGCAGCGTGGTTAGGCGAGCAGTTCAAAACCCTGTCTTACACCATAGAAATGCCATTTAAAGACAATGCAGATATGCCAGACGAAGCTTTTGGTTGGTCACCAGAACGCGCCATGCAATTGGGCTGCGATGTATTGTTCCCAATAAAACAAACCCTAGCTAAGCTGTAACTAGCTAGTGAGCACCTGGCTACCCGCTGGGTGCTTGTCGGTTTTTTTTACACTGTCGGTTTGAGAAAAATCATCAAGCTCATCATCTTTTCTCGGCTTTTGTCGCTTGCTGACCTTCAAATTGTGAGCAAGCTCACTAAGCATCTATCTGTTGTTTGTCAAATATCTATACAAATATAACTGTCTGATTTGTAAATAAATAATGACGTCATGTCTATCTTGCTGAAATCTATCTAGTTCCTTTAGTGGGAGCAATTTATGCATGTGAAGCTGGTGTAACAAGAACATCTAACAAACCGCATGGAGTGCTAAATGAGAATAATAAAAGCAAGCATGGTTAGTATTGGCTTAGGTCTTTTGCTACTAACGCAATCGGCCATAGCTACAGTGATGTATGACCAAAACGTAACGAGTGATGTGATATTTGGTAGTGGTAATGCTAACGGAGGCTTTACCGTTGATAGACAAAATGGCATCGAGTTAGGCCTAAGAGCGAAACTTCGTTTTGACGAGTTTAATAACCCGCAGAACATCTTTAATAGTAACGGTGACGGTACTTACCAGTTCGATAACATCGCACCACCTACTGGATTTGACTCCGCACCAGGTTCGCTGGCTACCGCTATTTGGAATTTTGAATGGTCTATTAATAGTAACTTTGATGGCAGCGGTGGAGCTTTAGACAGCCTTTCTTATTTGTTAGAAATCGATTTTGATCCTAGCGCTAGTACTAACTTTTTGGGCTTTGACCCAGTTAATGTACCGAATTCTGATAACGCCTTAGGAAATAACAGTACTGCCAATGGCGATGGCTTAGTTGATTCAGGTAATTACGCTAGTTTGTTAAGTGTATATAATTTGGCGCAAAACTCATGGAATATGGAATTTGGCACGAGCGATTTCATCTCCACTGAAGTAGGAATTTATGATTTTGTCCTAACTGCTTTTGGGCCGCAAGATGAAGTGCTTGCACGCACTTCTATGCAAGTGATTAACGCCACTGTCGCAGAGCCGCAAACCTTGCTTATTATGTTGTTGTCATTAGCGGGTTTAGCCTGGATTAGGCGCCAAAGAAGCTAATAAACATCAAGTAAAAAAGGAGCTCAATCGAGCTCCTTTTTATTATCTGCTTGGCTAATCTCTTAGCTTAAAAAGCTAATATAAGTTTGTAGCACGATTAGATTCACGATATCGATGAAGAAAGCGCCAACAATAGGCACCACCATAAATGCTGGTGGTGAAGGTCCATTACGAGACACCAGCGCACTCATGTTCATAACCGCAGTGGGCGTTGCTCCTAGGCCAAAGCCGCAATGGCCACCGGCAATTACTGCTGAGTCATAACCTCCACCCATAAAGCGATAGCTGACATAACTAGCAAACAGCGCAATCATAATGGTTTGGCAGAGTAAAATGATGAGTAGCGGTAAGGCCAAATCAAAAATTTCCCAAAGTCGTAAGCTCATTAAAGCCATTGAAAGAAACAATGAAAGGGACAGGGTTCCGAGCAAGTCTACGCATTCATGATTAATCTCATAGCGGCCGCTAAACTCACTCACATTGGCAATAAGTACGCCAAAGAACAGAGCATACACAAAGTCTGGCATTTTAAGCCAAGCGAGTGCGAGCTCCGTTTCTAAGCCTTTTGCTACCTTGGCCATCACTACACACGCCAGCAGCAAAAATAGCACTTCTATCACCGAAGTTGGGGTAACTAGATCTTCTTCTTTGCGACTATAAGTGATTAAGTCAGGGTGGGTTTTATGGTGACTTTTGCCCTTGGAGAACGGCGATTCTAGATTCTTTTTGTTAATTAAACGCTGGCCTACCGGGCCGCCAATAATACCGCCCATCACCAAGCCAAAGGTAGCTGCGGCCATGGCAAATTCTAAGGTTTGAATATTGTACTCATCGGCAAAGATTTGTGACCAAGCCGCGCCTGTTCCGTGCCCTCCAGAGAGAGTAATGGAACCAGCAAACAATCCCATCATCGGTTCTAGCCCGAGCAAAGTAGCTAGCACCACACCTAAACCGTTTTGCAGCACGATGTACACCGAGGCTATTGCCAAAAATACAAAAACTTTTCTACCGCCTTTTATCAGGAGTTTGTAGTTGGCGGCAAGGCCAATGGTGGCAAAGAACATCAGCATTAAGGTGTCTTGCAAGGGCAGTGCAAAACTCAACTCTATACCGCGCATTTTTAGTACGGTTATAACAATGGCTACCACTAAGCCGCCAACAATTGGCTCGGGGATGTTGTACTTTTTGAGTATTGCCACGTAGTGACAAATGATACGTCCGATAAACAACACAGTAAGTGCTATAAGAAAAGAGCCCAGCTCTCCGACTGGATAAACAGTGTCCATGTATTCAAAGCCTTACAATAAACTCGCCTATATAATCAGTGTAGTTGGCTGATTGCCAAGTGCGCTGATTTTATTGCTTTAAATTGCTGGGTTTTAAGTGGAGCGCTTGGAAGCGGAGGAAGCGGAGGAAGCGAATAGAAGAACTTAAAGGGTATAAATAGGCTAAGCATTGCTATGCTTAGCCTAAGATTGGCTAGCGAAGTGTTACAAACTCTTCTGCGCTAGTGGGGTGAATCGCCACACAAGCGTCAAAATCAGCCTTAGTTGCGCCCATTTTCATGGCTACACCAAAACCTTGTAAGATCTCATCCATGCCTAAACCAATACCGTGCAGGCCAACCACTTTTTGGTCTTCGCCGGCACAAATTAGTTTCATTTTGGTCACTTGGCGATGTTGGGTAACTGCTGTGTACATCGCGCCAAAGCTAGAGTTATACACTTTCACCTTATCTTCACCGTATTGAGCAATCGCTTCTGGCTCGGTTAAGCCAATGGTGCCAATGGCTGGGTGGCTAAATACTACGGTAGGGATTAAGTCATAATCCATTTTCGCCTTAGTTTGACCATTGAATAAACGCTCAGACAATAAGCGTCCAGCTTTTACTGCAACTGGGGTCAATTCAACTTTACCGATGTTGTCACCTACCGCATAAACGCCAGCAACGTTGGTATTTGAGTATTCATCAACCTTAATGTAACCACGTTCATCGGTTTCAACACCAATGCCTTCAAGGTTAATTTTGTCGTTGGCGGGCTCGCGGCCAATAGCCCAAATTACGCTGTCTACTTGTAAGCTATTACCGTTTTCAAAGCTAACCACTAGGCTTCCATCAGCTTGTTTTTCAATGGCTTTTGGCGTGCTGTTGGTATGCAATGTTGGGCCATCTTCGGCCATTATCTCTACCAAGGTTTCGCTTAGCATAGGGTCAAAGTTGCGCAGCGGCGCATGCTTGCGAACGGCTAGGTGAGTTTCGCTACCTAAAGAGTGTAATACCCCTGCTAACTCAACGGCGATATAACCAGCACCTAAAACCAACACGCGCTTGGGTTGCTCGGTAAGCGCAAAAAAGCCATCTGAATCTATGCCTAGCTCAGCGCCAGGAATATTAGGTATCGTTGGGCGGCCACCGGTGGCAATAAGGATGTGTTTTGCGCGGATTTGCTCGCCGTTTACTTCAACAGTGTTGGCGTCTACAAACTTGGCGAAGCCATTGATAACGGTTACACCATTGTTGCCTAGTACACGGTCATAAGAGCCATGAATACGCTTAATGTAGGCTTCGCGGCTCGCCACTAAGGTAGACCAATCAAACTTGTTTACTTGAACATCAAAGCCATAGTCTGGGGCGTAGCGGTGAATGGCTTCAGCAACCTGAGCGCCAAACCACATGGCTTTTTTGGGTACACAACCCACGTTTACACAAGTGCCGCCAACATGGCGCGCTTCAACCAAGGCAACTTTTTGTCCGTGCATTGAGGCACGGTTAGCCGAGGCGATACCGCCACTGCCTGCGCCGATGCATAGGTAGTCGAATTCTCTCATTAAGGTACTCCGAATAGGGGCCGAAAACTTGCAGCAGTATAGCCTGTACTAAAGACAGATGTTAATCAGCTTTTTGCGCTTGGTAAGGCAAACGGATAGAAAAGTGCACCCCTTCATCGGGTTTGCTATCAAAAGCAATGTGCCCTTTAAGCAGCTGAACCACTAGGTTGTAGACAATGTGGGTGCCTAAACCGCTGCCGCCTTGGCCACGCTTTGAGGTAACAAAGGGGTCAAAAATACGTTGGGCAATGTTGCTATCTACTCCACGCCCCGAGTCGCGGTAGTCGATATGCAGTTGGTCGTCTTCTCGGTGAATGGAAATGTCGATGCGTTTATCGCCTTCCCAGCCATCAAAGCCGTGTTTAACCGAGTTAAGAATTAAGTTGGAATAGATTTGGGTAAAGCTACCCGGAAAGCTGTAAAGCTCTAAGTCGTCATCACAATCAACCACTATCTCACAGCCCGAGCGTCTAATTTTGTGGCCAAGAGAAGTAATCACTTGATGAACATTTTCGTTGAGATTAAAGGTGTAACACGCCTCTGAGCTTTGATCTACCGCCACTTGTTTAAAGCTGCTGATAAGATCGGATGCACGGCGTAAGTTGTTGAGTAGTAGCTCGGTAGATTGGTTGAGATTTTGGATCAACTCTTCCATAAACTTGCGGCTTAGTTTTCCGCTCTCGATGTTTTTCTCTAACTGATTGCCTTGCTCTTGCAAGTATGAGGCGGCGGTTACACTGATGCCAATGGGCGTATTAATTTCATGGGCAACGCCGGCAACTAAGCCACCCAGCGACGCCATTTTTTCGGCTTCAACCAGCGATTGTTGGGCGTTTTTAAGCTTGTCGAAGGCGCTGGCTAGTTGCAGGTTACTTTCTTCTAGGCGCTCGGTTCGAGATTGTACTTTTTGCTCTAGCTCGTCGTTGAGCTCTTTAATCTCTTTCTCAACCCGTTTAAGCGGAGTTACGTCGTAACCAAAGGCAATCATTCGAGATACATGGTTACCTTCGTAAAAAGGTACAAAGGTCCACAGCAGTGTGTATTGATTGTTGGCTTGATCGGTAAGGGTTAATTCTTGGTCTTGAATAACCCGCAGTTGGCGCAAGTCGGCTTCAATTTTCTCGCGCATGTCATTATCAATGAATACGCTTAGCCAATTTTGACCTTCTAATTCTTCTTGGTGGAAACCGGTGAGCATTACCCCAGCAGGATTTGCGGTGAGAACATTAAGCTGGTTATCGAGAGTAACAATGACCGCGTTACTGGCATTAATTACCGTGGCTGAGAAGTCGCGCTCGTGTGCCAGCTGTTCAGTGGCCTTGAGTTTTTGATCAAACTCGTGGTCGATCTTCTTGGTCATTTGATTAAGGGTATTAACCAGCTCTCCCAATTCATCGTTACGCGTTTTATTGCCAGTCTCAATTTTTAGTGGCGCGCCTAAGTTATCTAAATCAAGGTTACGAGTGTATTCCACAATGGTGTTTAAGTGGCGCACAATCACGTAATAAATGATGAACAAAATACCAATAGAGACCACTAAGGTTTTCACGGTTTGGCTGATTAAGATCAGCATGGCTTTTTGCCACAAACGCTCATAAACCTGTTCAAGTGAGGCTGCTACAAACAGTTTACCTACCATTTCACCTTGATAGATAAGCTCAAATTCTTGGGATAAGTCGTAGCGGTCGGCAGAGCGGCCGCGCGCGAGCAATGGTACTTCAGATGAACCAAGGATCTCTTTCACCAACACATATTGCATATTGGGCAGGTTCATAATGCCTTCAATTTGCACTTCTACTTGTTCTTCATCAAGGTTCCATAAACTGGCAGCAATTGGCTGTAAAAAGCTCACTTCAATTTGATCAATACTTTCTTCGATAACTTGAACATCTTGTTTGTAGTCGTAACGAAGTTGGATGAGAGTGATGATAAGCGCAAGTAGGGTAGAACAGATAAGGATGTAGGACAGCATCCGCAATGACAGGCTGTTAGTGCCTTTGTTTAAGGCTAATTTTTGCCACAGGCTTGAGTTTTCAACACGTGGAGTATTGTTATTATTGTCCATTAATCGATGAGTCCTGTTGGTCTAGGTTATTGATAAACCAAGAAACCAAAATAATCCCTAAGGAAATCATAGTCTAATTCAAGGCTATGTAAACTGCCCAAATCACTAAACGTGGGTTGATTTACAAAATTTTAGCCCCAGATTAAGCTATTCGTAGCTAGGGTCAGTTGATCTTTCGAGCTGATTTTTGCAGCTGTTGTGGATTATTTAAACAAGCCAGAGGTTTTGATTTGTAGCTAGCCTACATGAGAAGCCGATATCGCAGTAGAAATAAACCATAAACGTTGCCCGAAGGGTTCGGCTAAAATCGTTTTATGCTTTGTTAAGGAGTCTTTGCTTAGAATAACTAGGCTACACACTCCTAGCCGCGCCTAAAACGATTTTATCTCGAACAAAATTTAACTGCGAAAGGTCAACTGACCCTAACATTTCTCAATCTTTAAGGATCCCCTATGAGTAACCCTTTACTTGATTTACCTGGATTACCGCCGTTTAGCAAAATTAAACCTGAACATGTGCAGCCTGCTGTAGAGCAAGTGATTGAGGAATGCCGCACCACCATTGACGAAGTGCTTAAGCATTCAAGCCCAAGCTGGCAAAACTTCATTCTGCCTTTGGATGAAGTAAACGATCGCCTTAGTCGCCTATGGTCACCGGTGAGTCACTGTAATTCGGTGGTGAATAGCCAAGAATTGCGCGAAGCCTATGAAGCCTGTTTACCCTTGCTGTCGGAATACAGCACTTTTGTAGGCCAACACAAAGGCTTGTATCAAGCTTACAAGCAACTGGCAGAGAGTGATGCGTTTGCCAGTTACAACTTAGCTCAGCAAAAATCGATTAGCGATGCACTGCGTGATTTTGAATTATCGGGCATTGGCTTAGAGGCCGAGCAGCAAAGCCGCTATGGCGAGATAGTTAAGCGCCTATCTGAGCTGTCGTCGCAGTTCTCTAATAACGTATTAGACGCTACCTTAGCGTGGCAAAAACAAATTACCGATGTAAATGATCTTGCTGGTTTACCAGAGTCTGCCTTGGCAGCAGCCAAACAAGCTGCCGAAGCCAAAGAACTTGATGGCTACTTGCTGACTTTAGAATTCCCAAGCTACTTGCCAGTGATGACCTATGCCGACAAGCGAGAGCTACGCGAAGAAATGTACCGCGCCTTTAGTACTCGCGCTTCGGAGCAAGCCAGTACCGAAGAGAAGTTTGATAACACCGCAATTATTGATGAAGAATTAGAGCTGCGTAGTGAATTAGCTAAGCTGCTCGGTTTTGATAGTTACGCCGACAAATCTCTAGCGACTAAAATGGCGGAATCACCATCTCAAGTATTAGGCTTTTTAAATGACCTAGCCGAGCGCTCTAAGCCACAAGCTGAGCGCGAATTAGCCGAACTAGAAGCCTTTGCCAAAGAACAACACCAAGTCTCTGAGCTAGCTGCTTGGGACATGGCCTATTACTCTGAGAAACTAAAACAACATACTTACGCTATTTCTGATGAAGAGCTGCGTCCTTACTTCCCAGAAGACAAGGTACTTGGTGGTTTGTTTGAAGTGGTAAAACGCCTATTTAAGGTTGAGGTAAGCGAAAAGCAAAACGTAGATACTTGGCATTCTGACGTACGCTTTTTTGAAATTAGCGACCAAAGCGGTGAGCTACGCGGTTCGTTCTACCTAGATTTATATGCTCGCGAACACAAACGTGGCGGTGCTTGGATGGACGGCTGCATAGATCGCCGAGTGGATGCCAATGGTGAGCTGATTAAGCCAGTGGCTTATTTAACCTGTAACTTCAATAAACCCGTGGGCGACAAGCCAGCGCTATTTACTCATGATGAAGTGATTACCTTGTTCCATGAATTTGGCCACGGCATTCACCACATGCTTACCAAAGTTGATGAAGCGGCGGTATCGGGGATTAATGGTGTAGCTTGGGACGCTGTTGAGCTACCTAGCCAGTTTTTAGAAAACTGGTGCTGGCAAAGTGACGCGCTAGCGTTTATCTCGGGTCATTACGAAACTGGCGAGCCACTGCCACAAGCTTTGTTAGACAAAATGCTTGCAGCACGTAACTTCCAATCGGCGATGACCATGGTTCGCCAGCTTGAGTTTTCACTGTTTGATTTCCGTTTGCACCACGAGCCAGCCAATGGCCGCAGTGTATTAGATCTGCTTAATGAAGTTCGTGCTCAAGTGTCGGTGATTAAGCCACCTAGTTTTAATCGCTTCCAAAATAGCTTTAGCCATATTTTTGCTGGCGGTTACAGCGCCGGTTACTACAGCTACAAGTGGGCCGAAGTATTGTCTGCCGATGCCTTCTCGAAATTTGAAGATGAAGGGATCTTTAACCCAGACACCGGTTTACATTTCTTGAGTAATATTCTTGAGAAAGGTGGCTCGCAAGAACCTATGGAATTGTTTAAAGCCTTTAGGGGGCGTGAGCCTAAAGTTGATGCTTTATTACGTCACTCTGGCATCGCTGCCTAAGTGGCTAGCAAGTTATAATTTACAACGCGGCTAAGGCCGCGTTTTGTTTTTAAGGCTTAGATAAATTTTTGCTCACAGCAACTAGGTGTTGAGTTAAGCTTGTCTAGATTTAACCGCGAAAGATAAACAGCCCCTAGTTACCAAAGAAAGAGATGGATTAATGTTTGAAGAATTTGCCCAGTGGTTAGAGCAGGAGCAAGCTCAGCTAGCCACGTCTAACTGGTTATTTGATGTATTTGTCGTGTTAAGCATTACGCTGGTGGCCTTTTTAGTTTGGCGTATCTTGGCCTCACGCATGAGTCGCTTAACCGAGAAAACTAAAACCGTATGGGATGACGCTATTTGGTTTTCACTTTGGAAACCGATTAACTGGATGATTGCGGTGGTGGGTTTGTCTTTAGTTGCAGTCGCTTTTGCGAATGCCTTAGACTCTGACTTTAAACCTTATATTCCGATTATTCGCCAAGTGATGGTGGTATTCATGGTTGCTTGGGCGGCGATGCGCTTTGTGCGCAGAGCCGAAGAGCAGCTGATCGTGGTGGGGAAAGACAAAACCACTGTACAGGCTGTGGCTAAGTTATGCCGCGCTGCGGTGATCATTCTATTTTTACTGGCGGTGTTTCAAACTCTTGGCTTTAGTATTTCTGGGGTTTTGGCCTTTGGTGGTATGGGCGGCCTTATTGTTGGCATGGCTGCTAAAGACTTACTGGCAAACTTCTTTGGCGCTCTGTTAGTCTACTTTGACAAGCCCTTTAAGGTGGGCGATTGGATCCGTTCCCCCGATCGCAGCATTGAAGGCACGGTTGAAAACATAGGCTGGCGAGTAACCAAAATTCGCACCTTCGACAAACGCCCTTTGTATGTGCCTAACTCAATCTTTTCTAGCATTGCGGTAGAAAACCCGAGCCGCATGAGTCATCGCCGAATTAAAGAAACCATTGGTTTACGTTACGACGACGCAGACAAGGTGAGCAAGGTGGTGGCTGATGTAGAAAATATGCTGCGTAATCACCCGGAAATTGATACCAGCCAAACCCTAATGGTGAACTTTGATAGCTTTAATGCTTCTTCACTCGACTTCTTTATTTACACCTTTACTAAAACTACCAATTGGGTGAAGTATCACGAAGTGAAGCAAGACGTTTTAAATCAGATTGTAGAGATTGTAACGGCTAACGGCGCAGAGTTTGCCTTCCCAACTCGCACCTTGCACTTAAACACTAGCCCGGCAGATCTAGAAGCCTAAGAAAAACGGCAGAAGCAGCAGCGATGCTGTTTCTACCGAGCGCTAAATTGGCGTATAGCAGCCTGCATATTTATTCTCTGTAAAAGCGTAAAACTTCAAAACTCCACCAGTGATACTAGCTAAATCTTATGCTATTTATACAAATTGCTTTATTTTTATCCTGCAAAAATTAATTTAACCTTATCAAAATTTAGTTATTCAGCAGAGCTGTAGCATATTTGAGATAAATAAGGCTTAAATTTCGGATTTAGATCTTTTTATAGCTTAAAACTTTGCTTGTGTGGAATAAGTTGCTGTATGTGATCGGTGTATTGTTTTTTGTCTAGACAAATAAGTTGTTAAAACCCTATGTGATAGAGCCGGCAATCCTAGGCTGACTTGTGAAACACTGCAAACTTAGGGTAAAACAACAGCCAATGGGGTGAAATCTGCATTATGGTTTAATGCGGCACTTCTGCAAACACACTCAATATAACAAAAAGCTAACATGGAGTTATCAATGACTAAATGGACAAAATCAGCTTCAGGGGTAGCGGTATCGCTAGCTCTATTCGGCGCTGCTACTTTCGCACAAGCGGCAGACACTATTAAAGTGGCAATTGCTGGCCCAGTAACGGGTCCAGTAGCGCAATACGGTGACATGCAATTTGCTGGTGGCGGCATTGCTGTAGAACTGCTTAACCAAGCTGGCGCATTAACTGGCAAGCAAATTGAAGCAGTGGTTTATGATGATGCTTGTGAGCCCAAACAAGCCGTGGCCGTGGCCAACAAAATCATTAACGACGGTGTTAAATACGTAATTGGTCACCTTTGTTCAGGTGCGACTCAGCCAGCCTCAGACGTATATGAAGATGAAGGTGTATTGATGATTACACCTGCTTCAACTAACCCAGACATCACCACTCGTGATTACCAACTTATTTTCCGCACCATTGGTTTAGATAGCGACCAAGGTCCTACTGCTGCGCGTTACATTGTTGATGCTGTTAAACCAGAGCGCGTAGCCGTTATTCACGATAAGCAACAATACGGTGAAGGTATTGCTACATCTGTGAAAAATGAGCTAGAAGCTGCTGGTACCAAAGTAGTGGCGTTTGAAGGTGTAACCGCCGGCGATAAAGATTTCTCAGCACTGATTGCTAAGTTGAAGAAAGAGAATGTAGATTTTGTTTACTACGGTGGTTACCACCCAGAGCTAGGTCTTATTCTTCGTCAGTCTTCAGAAAAAGGCTTAAAAGCAACCTTTATGGGCCCTGAAGGTGTGGGTAACAAAGACATTTCTGCGATTGCTGGTGCAGCTTCAGAAGGCTTATTAGTAACCCTTCCTAAGAAATACGACCTAGATCCAGCTAACAAACCTGTTGTAGATGCCTTAGTTAAAAATGGCGACGATCCTACCGGTCCGTTCGTATGGACGGCCTTTGCTGCAATGCAAAGTATTGTTGCTGGCGTAAATGCTGCCGGTGATGATCCAGAAGCGGTAGCTGAGTTCCTACGTAGCAACACCGTTGAAACGGTTATGGGCCCACTTCAGTGGGACGCTAAAGGCGACCTTAAAGGCTTCGACTTTGGTGTATTCACTTGGCACGCTGACGGTTCTTCATCAGCCGCTAAGTAAGCGCGAACTATCACACCGACTAACTAGCAGTTAGTCGGTGTTTCTGTTTTTAAGATTCTACATTTAGCAAACCTGATAAGTCAGCATTGATAATTTGTTTATCAGCGGTTTGGGCCGCAATGTTGAATAGCAACTTACTGGTTTGGTATTGGTGGCTCTAGCCACTAGATTGGGGCAGTTATGTCTGAGCAATTTTTCTACTTTTTTCAGCAGCTGGTTAATGGTTTAACCATTGGCAGCACCTACGCATTAATCGCCATTGGTTACACTATGGTGTATGGCATTATCGGCATGATTAACTTCGCTCACGGTGAAGTGTATATGATCGGTAGTTACGTGGCTTTTATCGTGCTGGCTGCATTGGCCTTAATGGGCCTAGATTCCTTACCTATTTTATTATTTGGTGCCTTTGCAATAAGCATCATTATTACCAGCGCCTATGGCTGGACCATTGAAAAGATCGCCTATCGGCCAGTGCGCGGTGGTAACCGCCTAATTGCACTCATTTCGGCCATTGGTATGTCTATTTTCTTGCAAAACTTGGTGCGACTGTCGCAGGGCAGCCGAGACATTGCTATGCCCAGCTTAATTACTGGTGGTTGGACATTTGGCCCAGAAGACGGCTTTAACCTGACGATTTCTTACATGCAGCTGGTTATTTTTGTGGTGACCTTTGTCACCATGATTGCACTAACCACCTTCATTACCCACTCACGCATGGGCCGCGCCTGTCGCGCCTGTTCTGAAGATATCGGCATGGCTAACTTATTGGGTATCGATACCAATAAAGTGATTTCATTAACCTTTGTTATTGGTGCTGCGTTGGCGGCAGTAGCGGGTGTGCTATTAGGCATTTATTACGGGGTAATTAATCCTTACATTGGCTTTATGGCAGGCTTAAAAGCCTTTACTGCAGCGGTGTTAGGCGGTATTGGTTCTATTCCTGGCGCAGTGGTAGGCGGTTTGTTGTTAGGTATAACCGAAGCGATTACCGCCGGTTACTTTAGTACTGAATACAAAGACGTGGTGTCGTTTGGCTTGCTGTGTTTTGTATTGCTGTTTATGCCGACTGGTTTGCTAGGTAAGCCGGAGGTTGAGAAAGTATGAAGAAGTTTAATTTTTCTGGCAGTTTAATTTCTGCGTTTACTTTTTTACTTTTGGGGGGGTGGCTACTAGGTATACGTATGGAACCAAGTAGTGATGGTTTACAGCTTGCCTTAGCTGAAGGTCGATCATTAGTTTTATTGCCTGGCGGGGTTGTTCTTGTTTTTATTGGTCAGGCTATTAGGTCTTACTTTTTTAGCAATAAACCCTCGAATGGTTCGAAAAGTAGATTTTCGTTTAAATTACCTAGCCCAGAGCAAAACCCAAAAGCTTATCGTTTAGTGGTGTCTTTTGCCCTAGCTGGCGCAATTATTTGGCCATTTATGGTGAGTCGAGGCTCGGTAGACTTAGCCACACTCACGCTTATTTACGTGATGTTAGGTTTAGGCCTTAACGTGGTAGTTGGCCTTGCCGGCTTACTCGATTTGGGTTACGTAGGTTTTTATGCGGTAGGTGCTTATACCTATGCGCTGCTAAGTGCCGATGGTTTTGGTTTTTGGATTTGCTTGCCTATTGCCGGTGGTATGGCCGCTTTATTTGGTTTCTTGCTGGGATTCCCTGTATTGCGCTTGCGCGGCGACTACCTTGCCATCGTAACCTTGGGTTTTGGCGAAATTATCCGTTTGATGCTGAACAACCTAACTCATCTTACCGGTGGCCCAAATGGGATAAGCGGTATTCCTAAACCTACCTTGTTTGGTTTGGAATTTAACCGCCGTTTGAAAGGTGAGGGTTTTGATACCTTCCACAACTTTTTTGGCATTAGTTACAACTCCCAATACAAAGTGATTTTCTTGTATTTAATGGCTCTATTATTGGTAGTGCTAACGGTGATTGTGATTAACCGTTTATTAAGAATGCCAATTGGCCGTGCATGGGAAGCACTACGCGAGGACGAAATTGCCTGTCGTTCGTTAGGCTTGAATCCTACCGTGGTTAAACTGAGTGCCTTTACCATTGGTGCTGCGTTTGCTGGATTTGCCGGAAGCTTTTTTGCGGCTCGCCAAGGCTTTATTAGCCCCGAATCTTTCACCTTTATTGAATCGGCAATTATTTTAGCCATTGTGGTGCTGGGCGGCATGGGCTCGCAAATTGGTGTAGTACTAGCAGCAATCATTATGACTGTGCTGCCAGAAATGGCGCGTGAATTTAACGAATACCGCATGTTGATGTTTGGTTTGATGATGGTATTTATGATGGTTTGGCGACCACAGGGTCTATTGCCAATGTCTCGTCCTCATATTGAGTTAAAAGAGGAGGCCAAGGCATGAGTACTTTATTAGATGTAAATGGCCTTACCATGCGTTTTGGTGGCTTATTGGCGGTAAATAATGTTGCCCTTAAGCTAAATGAAAAAGAAGTGGTATCGGTTATTGGCCCAAATGGGGCAGGTAAAACCACGGTATTTAACTGCTTAACTGGTTTTTACAAACCAACCGCTGGGCAAATTCTTTATCGCGGTGAAGCGCTGCAAGGTTTAGCGGGTCATCAAATTGCCCGTAAAGGCGTTGTGCGTACCTTCCAACACGTGCGTTTGTTTAAAGATATGAGCGTGGTAGAAAACCTATTAGTGGCGCAGCATCGCCACCTAAATACCAACTTTCTAGCGGGTTTGTTAAAAACGCCAAGCTTTAAGAAAAGTGAGGCCGATGCCTTAGCCTTTGCTGAATATTGGCTTGAGAAGGTTGATCTCAAAGAGTTTGCCAACCGCAAAGCCGGTAACTTGGCTTATGGTCAGCAGCGCCGTTTGGAAATTGCTCGTTGTATGGTCACGCGTCCAGAAATTCTGATGCTTGATGAGCCAGCCGCTGGTTTAAACCCCAAGGAAACCGACGATCTAGACCGCTTGATTATGGACCTACGTGACAACGAAAATGTCTCGGTCTTGCTGATTGAGCACGATATGAAGTTGGTGATGGGCATATCGGATCGTATTTACGTGGTTAACCAAGGCTGTCCTTTAGCCAACGGTACACCAGAAGAAATTCGCAACAACCCTGAGGTGATTAAAGCCTACTTGGGCGAGTTTTAGGCTGAGGTAGAAAATAACAATGTTAGAGTTAAAAAATGTTTCAACCCACTACGGCCCAATTCAAGCTCTGCACGATGTAAGTGTAAAAGTGGACCAAGGCGAGATTGTTAGTTTAATTGGCGCCAATGGTGCGGGTAAAACCACCTTGTTAATGACCTTGTGTGGCGATCCGCGTGCTAGCAGTGGCCAAGTTTTGTTTGACGGTAAAGACATTACCAATAGTCAAACACACGACATAATGCGTGGCGATATTGCCGTGGTGCCTGAAGGACGTCGAATCTTTTCGCGCTTAACCGTAGAAGAAAACCTGCACATGGGCGCCTTTTTCGCGACCAAAGAACAGACAGCAGAGCGTATCGAAGAAGTGTATAGCTTATTCCCGCGTTTGCTCGAGCGGGTCAGTCAGCGCGCCGGTACTATGTCGGGTGGTGAGCAACAAATGCTGGCCATTGGCCGCGCTTTAATGAGTAACCCCCGTTTGCTGCTATTAGATGAGCCTTCTTTAGGTTTAGCACCGATTATCATTCAGCAGATTTTTGATATTGTGGAGCAATTGCGCCAACGTGGCATGACGGTATTTTTGGTAGAGCAAAATGCCAACCAAGCATTGCGTTTAGCCGATCGTGGCTACGTGCTTGAAAACGGCCGTATTGTGCTGGAAGACACTGGCGATAACCTCTTGGTTAACGAGGATGTACGTAAAGCCTACCTCGGCGCTTAAGCCACTTTCAATACTCAATCTAAGCAAGCTTCGGCTTGCTTTTTTTATCTCTACACTTAGCCATTTCCTTATGGTTTGTGGCTTTTTCTTTGCCGTTAAACCAGTTAAAGTGAAACAAAAATGACAGCGAAGAAAAAGATGATGGAACAGTTCGAACAAATTGATGTAAATGGCGCTCAGCAAAAACTCGCTTCGGAAGGAGCGGTATTGCTAGATATGCGTGACCCTCAGTCTTTTTCTCAAGCACACCCCATTAATGCCTTTCATTTAAGCGATGGCAGTTTAAATCAGCTTATTTCTGAAACTGAGTTTGATACTCCGCTTATCGTTATGTGCTACCACGGGATTTCTAGTCAAGGAGCTGCACAGTACTTGATTCATCAAGGTTTTGAAGAGGTGTATAGCCTGCAGGGTGGCTTTGAGGCCTGGCGCCAAGTGGCTCCTTTTGAATCGGGTGATGCTGAGTGAAGCAACTAATCGTAATGGGCAACCCTCGGGTAGCCCAAGCTTTTGTTGATTATATGGCAGTGCTCAAGATTGAGTGCCAACTCGCACCGGCTGATCAGGGCGTGGCGGTTTTCTTAATGGATGAGCAACACTTAGAGAAGGCTGAATACGAGCTCAAGCAGTTTATCGAAAACCCCAATGATGAAAAGTACTTAGCTGCCTCTTGGACTGTGGCCGATAGCCGCAAAGCCAAGTTCTCCTATGGGGGGAAAGGTCTGGTTAAAAGCGCTTTTTTTGCTCATGCCGGCCCGGTTACTTTAGCTGTATTGCTAATTTCAGCAGTGGTTTATTTGTTTATGAACATTGGTTTTGAGCGTTATTTAATGCTCAACCTCACCATTCCACCGCAGCTAAGCATGTTAGCCTCAGATCAGTTTTGGCGAGTGATTACCCCTATCTTTTTGCACTTTTCGGTGATCCACATTGTGTTTAATGGCTTGTGGTGGTGGCAGCTCGGGGGAGAGATTGAACGCCAGCTGGGTAGCTCAAAACTGTTGCTAATTACGCTGGTGGCTGCGGTGATCCCTAATGTGGCGCAGCTGTTAGCAACGGGTCCATACTTTGGCGGTTTATCGGGAGTGGTGTACGCCTTACTGGGTTATTGCTGGTTTACCGGATGGTTACGCCCACAGGCTGGTTTGCAACTTAGCCCGGCCATTGTCGGCTTTATGTTGGTATGGCTAGTGATTGGCTTTATGGATGTAGTAGGTCCATCTACTGCTAACTTAGCCCACTTATTTGGCCTATTTGTTGGTTGTGCTCAGGCTCTTTTAGATAAGTTTTTCGATAAACAGCAGCCAAACTAAAAGCAGCGCTTAATCAGCAAAAAGCCCATCATTGATGGGCTTTTTGGGTTTTATCTATCGAATTGCGTTATTGGTACAAGTACTTAGTGAACAGCAGTTTGCTTACGAGTTTTTTACCGGTTTCTTGTACCAATAAATCGTTAACGGCTTCTTGGCATAAGACGCGAATCTCTTCGCGGCCTTTTAAAGACTTAATGTCTTCTTCACGTTGGTGACCCAGTATTTCAATAATCGCGTCGCGAATTAGCGGTGCGTGGTGCTCAATGCTGCTTAAGGCACTTTGGTTTTCTACCATTACTTCGGCAGTAATGCGCACGTAACCAAGCTTTTTGCCGGTGCTAATGTAGTTAGTGATGATATCGGGTTCGAAGCCAAAATATGCATAACTAGAGGTTCCTGCTTCTTGGCTGTAAGCCAACGAGGAGAAGAATAAGCTGCAACATAACAGCAGGCTGTGAACAAATTTCATGCGGCGGTGTATTTCCTTGGTAGTCCTAGCTTTATTGTTTCTGTTAGTGGGCACTAGGTCAAGCAGGTGACCGAAAATAATACAAGACTTGTTAGCAAAGCGGCTTAGTCTCTTAGAATAACCCTAGCAATTATGCTGGCAAATCTAGGGTAAATCAGCGAACTATTCGCGCAAAGTAGAGTTTACTTTAAACCGCTGTTTACTGGATAATGCCACTCTAATTCTTTGCAATGTGATCGCGTGAAACCAAATCAACAGCAGCCTTGCGGGGCCGATGGCAAGTGGCAATTACCACAACAAATATCCATGACAGCGCCAGTGTTGCGTGACTGGTTAGAATACCCAGGCTCGTTAACCGCGCGCTTACGCCAACATTGCCAACAATTTTCTATTCAAGTGTTGTTTGAAGGTTACGCCGAGATTGCCGATCATGAATCTAAAACCTTAGCCTGTGCTGGGCCCTATTGGGTGCGCGAAGTGCTGTTGTGCTGTGATGGTGAGCCCTGGGTATTTGCCCGCAGTGTCATACCCAAAAGTTCTTTAGAGGGCGATGCCGCCGAGGTGAGCCGTCTCGCTAACAAGCCGCTGGGTGAGTTATTGTTTACCGACAAAGGCCAACGACAAACTCTAGAGTTAGCCCAGATTGACCAAGGCTCAGCTATTTACCAACATGTTGCCGACCAGCAGTGCCTATGGGGACGACGTTCACGTTTCTTATTAGCCTCGGCGCCATTGTTGGTTTCTGAGATCTTTTTGCCATCTTGTATCGCCTATCAAGGAGAAAGCGGTGTTGCAGTTAGCTAACGCAAAACCCTACTGGCAGTTAATGCGTGCAGACAAGCCCATTGGCACCTTGTTGTTACTGTGGCCGGCATTATGGGCACTTTGGCTAGCCGCCGAAGGTCTCCCTGATTTCTCTATTTTACTGGTGTTTGTGTTGGGCGTGTTTTTTATGCGCTCGGCTGGATGTGTGATTAACGATTTCGCTGACCGCAAGGTAGATGCTCATGTAAAACGCACCGCCCAGCGACCATTGGCAACAGGGGTGGTGAGCGAGCGTGAAGCACTTACCTTGTTTTTTGGCTTGGTAGCTTTATCGTTTTTGCTAGTATTAAGCCAAAACACCTTTACCATTTTATTGTCTTTTGCAGCCTTGGTATTGGCGGCAATCTATCCATTTATGAAGCGCTATACCCATTTACCACAGCTATTTTTAGGTTTGGCCTTTAGCTGGTGCATTCCCATGGCTTACGCGGCGCAAACCAACACAGTGCCTGCCGAGGCGTGGTTACTGTTAGTGGCTAATGTATGTTGGACGGTGGCTTACGATACCAAGTATGCCATGGTAGATCGCGATGATGATTTAAAGGTAGGCATCAAATCTACTGCTATTTTGTTTGGTCGTTTCGACAAGCTTATTGTGGCTTTATTGCAAGCAGCTAGTTTGTTGTGCTTGGCGCTTTTAGGACACGTGAAACAACTAGGTGTTATTTTTGATCTTGGTTTGCTAGCAGCTGCGGTGCTGTTTGTTTATCAGCAAAAATTGATTAGGTATCGTGACAGAGACGCTTGTTTCCAAGCCTTCTTAAATAACAACTATGTGGGTTTGGCGGTGTTTTTAGGCATAGCCAGCCATTATGCATGGCTGGCTATTAGTGCGACTTAAGCTTCTAAATCTAACAATTCACTAATCGATTGGTAAACCCCATCGGCCAGCAATGGCGAGAGTTGCTTAAATAAACCCTCTGCCGATTGGCTATCGTTTAAGCCTTGTTCACGCATTAGTGACAGTAAGTTGGTGGTAATTCGTTTGTCGTAATACTCCGGCGCGTCGATATTGTGCAATTGAGCTAAACGTTGCGCGCCGGCCAAAGCTTGTTGTTCTAACTCAGCACGTTCTAGGTGAGGTCGCTTCGCCAGCAAAGCCGCCACAATGGCGTAGCGGTGCAAACTTTCTTGAGCAACTTGCGATAGCAGCAACAAACGCCCGCGACGTTGGCTGTCAATGTTAAAGCAATCGCCTTCATCACTAATCAGTTTTAGCGCGGCAAATTCTTCTAAATAGCGATCGGCCAGGTCGCTCATATCACTGACTTGATAACGCAGGAATAATTCACCCTTTAGCAGTGGGTAAAGCTGCTCAAGTAAGGTGACTAGCTGGCTACGACACAGGCTGCGATGCTGCAATAAGGCGCTGGCGATAAAGGCTGGAATAATCAGCAAGTGGATAATGTTATTGCGATAGAAATTAAGCAGCACTTGCTGTTTTTCATCTAGGCCAATAATCTCACCAAGGTAGTCGCTGCGAGTCTCAAACTTGTCGAGGCTAATTGCCTGATCTAACAATGTTTCCGCATCAACCTCAGGTAGCGTAACGTGATCGCTATAAGGCACATTTTCTATTAAAGATGTGTATAAACTTATCTGCTTAACCAGTTGCTTGCGTGGCAGAGCTCGGTTCTCGGCGGCCAATAAAATAGTGGCGCTTAAACACAAGCCATTCACCGCTGCGGCGCTGTTTATGTTCTCCATTAATTGGTTAGAGATATCGTTAACCGCCGGCACCAGCCAATTGGGTTTTAAGCCTTCTTCTGGGTGTTCTCGCCATTCTGGTGCTAGTTTGTTTAGGCTTTGGTTTACGTTAATTGGCTCTCCGAAGTTTACGTAGCCGTGACCAAAGTTACGCAATTTACGCAGCATGCCAAACAGCGAAAACAACGATTCTTTATCTTTAGATTTGCCTTTGAGTTCTTTGTAGTAAGTGCCGACTTCCATTACGTGTTCGTAGCCAAAGTACACGGGAACAATGGTTACAGGGCGCTCTAAGCCTTTGAGCATGGCTTGAACGGTCATGGCTAACATGCCGGTTTTAGGCGGCAATAATCGCCCGGTGCGACTGCGCCCGCCCTCGGTAAAATACTCCACAGAATAGCCGCGGCTAAACAATTGTCCTAAGTATTCTCTAAATACCGTGGAATAGAGTTTGTTGCCTTTAAAGCTACGGCGAATGAAAAATGCACCCGCGCGACGGAAGAATGGACCGGCAGGCCAAAAGTTTAGATTTACCCCTGCCGCAATATGCGGTGGTACCATGCCTTGGTGGTATAAAACATAAGACAGTAGCAAGTAGTCCATATGGCTGCGGTGACAAGGTGCGTAGACAATCTCATGACCTTCTTGGGCCAGTTTACGTACCTTTTCGGCATGGTTTACCTCAATGCCAGAATAGATTTTATTCCATACCCAGCTGAGTACAGAATCAGCCATGCGCAAGTTACGGTAAGAGAAATCAGCAGCAATTTCTTCTAGGTATTTTAAGGCAGCTTGGCGAGCGGCAGCTTTATCGATGTTCTTGGCCTTGGCTTCTTCATTAATTGCTTCACGAATGGTTGCCGAAGCCAGTAGCTGCTCAAACATATGGCGGCGGTTAGGCAACTTAGGGCCAGTTGCGATCATTTGCATACGGCTAAAGTGAATTCGCGCCACACGCGCCAGTTTATGACCAATGCGTTTGTCTGAGCCTTGGCGTTGTGCCATGTCTTTGAGTGAAACTGGTGGACTAAAACGCACCAAGTTTTCACGTCCCTTAAACACCAGTTGCCAGGTTTTCTTTAATACTCCGGCAGGACGTTCAGGCTTGCCACCCATCAGGTCATTTACACTTTCACGCCCCGGATAGCGATCCCAAAATAGTTTTACTGGCACCAACTGCGCATTGTGGCTCTCGTCTGCGCGATGAATGCTTAATGCCGAAGTAAACTGTTCAATGGTTTGCTCTAAGGTTTCGCCCTTGCTATCCACCAAAAATGCCACTCGTTTATGTGCTTCGCCAGCAAACATCACCGGTTCAAAAGGATCGGGCAGCTCAAGCTCTTTACAGGCTAACTGTAGAGTTAAGACATCGACCAAGGAGTTGCTTGGAATCACGTAAATAATCGGCTGAGATAAATCTAAGTTGAACTCGGCGATAGGATTGTCAGGAACAAATTTTCCGCGCGTAAAAAAGCCAATTATGGCTCGTAAAACGGCTAAAACTGGAGAGGGTAAATGTAACATCTCAAGAGCTTATAGTGGTGAATGGATACAGGGCATAGGGTAGCAGACTTATCTAATTTTGGCTTTGATTTGATGCATTATCTCAAATAAATCAGTACTTAGATAATTAACTAAAATAAAGCTCAATAGTTACTCTGAGTAGGTTAATCTCGCTGAAAAAATTAGTTTATTTAGCAGTGGCTGCTATTGTTAATTATGTTACTCAAGGTTTTCATTAGGCTTACCACGCTAAGGAACGCACCATGTTTTTAACAATAAAACGCGCTGCATTTGCGCTAACTCTAATAGTTTCGCCATTTGTTCAAGCAGCATTTATTACCACCAACGAAGCAGCAATGGATGAAATTTATTCCCAAGCTAACTTTGGCCAAAACATCATTGATATTCGCATTGGTACCGCCAGCGAGTTGGTGTTTCCGGAACTGCTAAGTATTACCACCAGCACAGAAGTCACTCAGTTGTTTAATCAACACATTGGTCCCTCCAACGTGGTCAATTTTTACTTTGTCGACACGATTAGCGCCTGTGGAGGTACCATTAATGCGGGGATTGTTGGCTGTGGTGAGTATTTTGGTAATGATTTTGTGGTTGAGTCTTCTTATGCTGCGGGATCTTACGGGGGTGAGTTATTAGCCCATGAGCTTGGCCATAATTTAGGCTTACCACATATGAACGGCGCATTTTTAATGAATCCGTCTTTGAATAGACAAACTCTTATTACCGAAGATGAAGTAACGCGTATTTTTAATAGTCCCTTGGTACAAGGCGATGAAGATTACTATTGGATTGATATCAATCCGGTGCTGGTTGTAGCGGAAGCTACGCGGGTTAATGAACCGCTTTCGGCAGGCTTGTTTGCCAGTATTGTATTAATGCTAGCGTGGAAAAACAGTAGGCGTGAAACTAAAAAGCGGTGTAGCAATTTGCATGCTACACCGCTTCAACAACTTACTTAAACTACTTCTCTAATTTTAGGAAGTAATCGAAGATTTCAGGCACGTTGCCGTTGCCTAGGCCTGCGTCTAGTGCAGCGTTTAGATTGGCAGAAGAACCTTCTGCAATCTTAGATTCAGTGCCTAAATCTTTAACCATTTCTAAGAAGTAGCCAAGGTCTTTGTTTGCGTTAGCAATAGAGAAACCTAAGTCACTTACGCCATCTACAGCGTAGTTTTTACAAAACTGCATGAATGGTGAGTTAGATGGGCCAGCAGACATAATGTCGAACAATTGTTGGCGGTTTACACCAGCGCGGTCGGCAACAGCGAAAGCTTGCGACATAGCAACAACGGTAGTCATGCCCATAAAGTTATTTACTAACTTAGTGGTATGGCCGGCACCTAGAGCGCCTAGGTGGAATACGTTCTCACCTTGCTCATCTAATACTGGCTTAACTTTGTTAAATGTTTCTGTATCACCAGCAGCCATGATGTTTAGTAAACCATCTTTAGCGTGAGCAGGAGTACGACCTAAAGGTGCGTCAATCATGCCAGCGCCTTTAGCGGCTAGGTCTTCACCAATCTTACGTGTAGAGGCTGGGATAGAAGTACCAAAATCTACTAATACTGCGCCGTCTTTAATGCCGGCTAAAATGCCGTCGTCAGCGTAGATAAGTTTTTCAACTACTGCAGAAGTGGTTAAACAAAGCATTACAATGTCACTTGCAGCGGCAAGTTCTTTTGCTGAGCTAGCTTCTTTAGCACCACGAGCAACACAAGTAGCAACAGCCTCTTTGTTTAAGTCCATTACATTTAGTTGGTAACCGCGCTTTTGCAGGTTTTCAACCATGTTGCCGCCCATAAGACCAAGGCCGATGAAACCGATGACAGGTTTTGTCATATTCAACTCCAGTAAATCATATTGTATTATTAATAGGGGGTAAGCATATACCTCAGTCACTTTTTAAGCAATTGGGCAGTAGCTTAAATTTATCTTAAAGTATGAATTATTTGATTTTGATCGTACTAAAGAAACGATTTATTACTCTCTAAGCAAATATTTCGTACAGCTCAACAAAGCTTAGCTTTCTCTTCCTGCTTGTTTTCCTGCGGCTTAAACAAGCCCTTTTTAGCACTTTAGTGTTGGCCGATAGTCTAGGATCCGAGGGTTTGATCCATCAAAGCTGATTCACCAATATTCTCCCTCAGCCATAAGCTCATGCTTCATTTATGAACTTGAGGTAATGATGAAAGACATTCGATTTGGCGTTATTGGCAATATGGGACCAGAAGCAGATGCACTGTTTCAAGATATCGTGGCTAAAACAGAAATGCAGCATGGTGCATTAAAAGACCAAGATCACATGGCGATGATTGTGGTTAAAAACTCAGACATTCCAGATCGCTCAGAAGCGATTAACGAAGGGGGGGAAGACCCAGTTCCTGAGCTAAGTAAGTCAGCCAAGTTGCTAGCAAACTGCGGAGTGCAATTTGCGGTGATGACTTGCAACACTGCGCACTACTTTAGAGATGAAGTGCAAAAACATAGCCCGGTGTACTTGCTCGATATGCTACAAACCACCACCCAGCTTATTAAAGATAAGGATACAGAATCGATTGTTGGCATCCTATGTACTAACGGCACCTATAACTCTGGTATTTATGACCGTTACTTAGAGCAGGCAAATTTGGTGTTTGTAAAACCACAAGCCTATGAGCAGGAGCATTATGTTCACAGTGCTATTTACGGGGAAGTAACCGGTGAAAAAAGTGCGGCTGGGCAAGCGGTACGACAAGCTAATGGCATTAAATCAGGTGAGTTTGACCGTAATGCTGAGTTGCTAGCAAAAGCCATTGAACCACTGGTAGCAAAAGGGGTAAACACAATTATATTAGGTTGTACCGAGCTTCCTCTGGTAAGAAAGCAACTAGAGCAAGCTTTCCCTAACTTAAATTTTATTGATCCAATGGAAGCGGTGGCAGAACGCGCAGTTGAGATATACCAACAAGCAGAACAAGCCTTAAAACAAGGTGCTTTGACCGAGGTGATTCCTGCAATTAGCGGCATTCATAACAATCAAGATATTGTAAATTATGTGCTAAGCCGCGCTCGCGTTTAAGTGTGTGTTATTCAACCAAGAACGGGTTCTTGGTTGAATACCCTTGGTTTATTAAGCGTGCATTATTGCTAAGGTGCTAAGCCAGACTAAATACTTGAATGGGGTTCGGCTACGAAGTCGCTTTATCCTTAGCGTGTTTCCAGTGGCTAATTGCTTGAATATGTTCTGGGTGAATACCACAACAACCGCCTATGATAGTGGCGCCAAGTCGCTGCCACTGCTTTACAAACTCCAGGTACTCTTCAGCCGACAAACCCTTAGTTTGATTTAATGAGCTATTGGCTTTGTGACCTGCTTTAATAGGTCCAAAGCTATTGGCATAGGCACCAATTTCCAGCTCTTTCCCATATTCATCACCTAGTGTTTTAGTTTGTTTAATAGCCTCTGCCATTACCTCGGGAATAGAGCAATTAAATAGTATTCCGTCTGCGTCTGCATCACACACGTGTGTTACTGCCTCTGTGACTAGCTCGCCAGATCTAAGCTTTACCTGTTCATCGGGAGCATCTTGCAGCGTGAAGGCGTAATACTTTTTCTTGTTGCTATTTTTAAGAGCGCGCTGAATAGCTGTAAACTCTTCGATGCTAGAAATGGTTTCGGCAATCCAAATATCTACATAGGGTTCTTGGGCGTTTATCAAAGTATCGAGAATACTCATTGCTTGTTTTGGCTCAAACAAGTCGGGCCGGTAACTGCCTAATACCGGCGGGATAGCGCCGGCCACAGTAATGGTGCGTTGGGTATTGCTAAGGGCATCCCTCGCTACAGAATTTGCAATCTCAGCCGCTTGTTGCGCAAGCACTGCCCCCTGGCGTTGAAATAGCTCTTGGCCAAGATGAAAAGGCACACAAGCGTAGCTGTTTACGGTAATTATCTCGGCGCCGGCATCAATAAAGTTTTGATGGGCTTGGCGCACTAAAGAAGGGGATTCAATCAGCGCTTGAGCACTCCATAAAGGTTGTGAAAAAGGCGCGCCCATTCTTTTAAGCTCTCGGCCCATGCCACCATCTAGCACTACTACATCTTTACCCATAACTTCTTATACCACCACTGTGAGCTGTTCGAACTATCATGGTGAGTCTAATTCAGATTCGATATCAAAATAATGAAATTTGTTCATGTTGATTAAGCTAGCTCTACCTTTAAACATTCTCAGCGTAAAAGTTCAAAGCTCTATGAAGTCGCTTAAGACTAGTAACAACTGGAGGGGATTTTAGCGCTAAAGCGGATTGCAAAAACACAGCATAGGCTTTATTCATCCCACTGCTTATGAACTACTCTTAAGGCTAGCAAGCGGTTAAGCCTTGGTATGAAAGCGGCAAATATAAACCGTATCTTAGTGACCAGTCGCGAAATGATCATTTTTGACCGAGTGGAGCAATACCATTTGCTTCATTCGCGCATTTTAGAAAAGCTCGACACGCCTAATTTAAGCAATAAACGTTTTAGTTGTAGTTACTATCAAACCTTGAGAGAACATACATGATGAACAAATTTTTAATTGCCCCTCTTGCCTTAGCCACTTTGAGTATATCGACCATTGCTAATGCTCAAACAGAGGTGACTCGCGATAATTATATTGTGGCTGAAACATCTAAATATTTTGCAGTAACCGAAGCTAAAGCAACGGATGGTGTAAATTCTTGGCGGCATTTTCGTGTACCACCGTTAACCGAAGATCAACCTATTGTTCGAATGAATCGTGACACCATTTACTCAACAGCGGTTGTAGATACCGAGAAGGGAGCCAGTGTAACCCTTCCTGACTTCGGTGAGCGTTTTGTTATGGTGCAGTTTACTGATGAAAACCATCAAACTTACGATATGGTATATACCCAAGGTAACGAAACCCTAGAAGTGCCAAGTTCAACCAAGTTTATGTTTGTTATGGTGCGAGCGTATTTACCAAATATTCATGATAAACAAGAGATTGCAGAGCTTAACAAGTTGCAAGATAAGCTAGTAATTGATGCTGCCTCTAGCGATGATTACCCAATCTTTGCGGGCTACGACTTAGCGACTTTAGCAGCCAAGCTTGAGCCTGTGAAAAAAGGCATACTAGAAGAGATAGCAGCACAAGGCGTTGGCGATTCAGAAAAAATGTTTGGCACTAATGATTACACTACTGCAGAAAAGCGAATTCAAGGGGCTGCTTACGGCTGGGGCGGCGCCACCTTTAAAGACAATGTGTATCAGTACTCTGCTAACTTTGAAACAACCGAGTGTCACTCGGTGACCTTTGAAGATCCTAAGAATAAAGGTTTTTGGTCATTCACCGTTTATAACGATGATGGCTTTATGTTTAATGATGACGCCAGCACCAACAGCGGTGTAGCTAAGCCAAATGCAGATGGCAGTTACAGCGTGCATTTTGGTTGTGATGAAGCAAAATACGGCGCAAACAACATTCCATTAACCGGGCTTAAAGAAGGTCAAGAGTGGAACGTATTGGTTCGTCACTATGCACCAAGCAGCCAACTCGCCGATAAAAACATCGACCCGAGTAAAGGTATCATGCCCAGCAAATAAGCTACCTGATTTAGTTACTTATAATAAAGGCCTGCACACGCAGGCCTTTTAGTTTGCACCGAGCATCCAAGCGGATCCTCCGATAAACTTTTCCCAAGTCTAACTGCCTTAAGCTAGTTTTTAACTCGCTTATTTGCAAATTGAAGTATCCGATTTAATCTGAAGGAGTACAAAAAAATGGTGAGATATGACATCGCCATTATATTAGATGTAAGTGGCTTTATTCAGTCGTTATCTTTAAGCTCAGCCTTAATTTGCACCATTCTTTTTTCAAGGCTTTTCTGAAGTGATAAGGCCTGAGAACCCTAGGCTTTTTCTAGGTTCCCAAAATACCGCTGCTTCCACCCTGACTCGAAAGTGCCCCATTATGAGTTTGCGCAACAGAATAGTGTGTTTTTCATTCAGGAATACACCCTACAATTACTAATGAGTGAGCTTGTAAAACAGCTTTCTGAGTGATGTGTTCACATCAAGCTCTTAACCTTACGACTCTCGTGAAATTGCAAGTATAAGCGGGTAAAAGTAGATATACCGAATCCAGCCTCATGGCTCGGCTTCTTCTTGGAATACGGTCAATGACAGAAGTGTCACACATGAAGTCTAACAGTTGGTGTATAGTTAATCCGCAAGCAACTTTAGCGAGTTATGATGGATAGATCGCTAAAGTGCATGTCTATCATTGAGGTAAGCCAAGCGTTGCTTGTTTTCGTTTACTTAGTGCTGAGGAGACTATTCGATAGGATTCAGACAGGTAATACTTCAGCTCTTCATCAAGTTTCCCGTCGGTGTCGGTTTGCTGGATCCATTTCATCCCTCGACTAGCAAAGTATGGAGCAGGACGGTAGCCATCATGGTTACACAAAAACTCATAATTCAGGTTCGATGCTTTGAATGTATATGCTGTCGTGCCTTCTTTTAAAGTAAAGCCAATTGCATACACCTTTCCTCCCACCTTCCACACATGTGAGTTTCCCCATTGCATGACATAGGTTGAGGATTTTAAAGCTTCACAAAATTGATTGAATTCATCGTGTTTCATACCCCTGTATTCCTTATCTGATGCTTTTTAAGCTACTTAGCTCACTTTAGCTACATTGGCTACATTGGCTACATTGGCTTTATAAGTGAAAAAGCGAAAGCTTTTAAGAAGCGGACTTTCCTAAAATCAGAGACATAACTGGAATCCCCGTTATTTTTGAACTTCCGATTATGTAGATTGTGGCAGCGAGCAGATCCATTAATGAAATAGGAATAAATGCCATTGGCGCGATACCAAGTAAAGCGGCATAGCTGACAACGAAGAAGCCAAAAAGTCGAACAAGGCCATTCCAAACAATTATAGGAGCACGGCTAGGTAAGTCTGAGACAGCCCAAAGTAATGCTGCCCCGATACTTATAAAGAACGAAGCGAGTACAAGAGTAACAATGAATGAACTTGGCTTAGGAGAAAGAAGCTCAGGGATCATGATCCCAATCGCGACAGGAAAATTAAAAATGGCGGTAATTTGTACAAACTTCTTAAACATATTCCTACTCAATCATTTGAATGTATCGGTTGACTAGGATTTATTTTGTAGTGATCAGTAAGTAATGTCAATATTTTTTAGCGATAACTACAAAATAGGTTTCACCCCTTATCCTCGTTGCAAATCAATCACACAGACTGCATGAAGAATTCACTTATGCTCTGTCATTTACCAGAACAACAAAAAAAAGAGTTTGCCAACTTACAACAAGACTCAAACGGCGATACTCACCATAACAATAAGCGACACAAACTCCTTCACCCATTCTCTCCCCAATCAAAAGAAAGGGTTGTTAGAACTAATTCTGCATCGTTCACTAAAAAATATTTAGTTATAGCTTTGACATTACTTAGTGATCGATACGGAATATTCACCCTGGCGTGGTTGCAACAAATATGGCTGATATTACTGGTTTAAGTGAAATGGCATCGTCACCACAATAGTATTACTGACCGCTGCTAGTCTGTATCGAATTGAGTGCGTAGTCCATGACCGATACTGCAACTTGCTGTGACTCACCCGCTCGAATCTGAGTAGAAAGCCCATAAAGAACCGATAGCAGGTATTTTGTCTGCAGTTCTGCGGTCTCAGACTCAGTTATTACACCCTCAGACTCGATCAAGGTAGTGATCAGCTTTTGGGTTTTCAATCCAAATTGATTGATGTACACCGTCGCTTCCTCAGGAAAGGCAACGCTGTCAGACTCATTGACGCTTTTTACTAATAAACACCCCAGCGGGGTATCAGCATCTGAAAACTCTTGAATTAGCTCATAGAAACACGCTCGTAGCCTTTCTATGAAAGGCGCGTCTGAAGGCTCTGTGATATGGCGATAACACGGGTCAGTATATTGCGTGATGTAATGCGCGATCACTTCTTTGAATAGCTTCTCTTTGTTGCCAAAAGCGGCATACAAGCTAGGCGTATTGATCCCAAGTTCTGAGGTTAGATGCGCCACAGATGTAGCTGTATAACCGTTGTTCCAAAATATGCGCATTGCCTTATCGAGTGCGATATCTCTGTCAAACGCCCTTTTTCTTCCTACCATTACCGATGGTACTCCTACCTAAAGTATATTGATTGATACCTATTTTGTAGTACTCACTATAAAATGTCAATTTCGTTGTTGACTTTACTTATCGATCGGTACAGAATTTATCCATACCATTTGTATCGATCACTACATAATACCAATGACCGTGCAGATGACTTTATGAATACCAACCAATTTGTAGGAAATAATAATGACGATTAAAGCATTAAGAACTCGAGAAGAGCGTTTTTCAGTACTCCCTGCGTTTCCTTATCAGCCTAATTATGTTGATGATCTCAGCGGATATGAATCGCTGCGAATGGCGTATATCGATGAAGGTGATAAAAACTCGGAATACACATTTCTCTGTTTGCACGGTGAACCAACATGGAGTTATCTATATCGTAAAATGATCCCAGTTTTTACTGATGCAGGTCATCGTGTTGTTGCCCCTGATTTATTCGGCTTTGGCCGCTCAGATAAGCCTATTGAAGACTCTGTGTACAACTTTGAGTTCCACAGAAACAGTCTAATTCAATTAATTGAACGCTTAGATCTTAAAAATATTGTGTTGGTTTGTCAGGATTGGGGAGGGGGCCTTGGTTTGACGATACCAATGGATATGCAAGATCGTTTCAAAAAACTTATTGTGATGAACACTGCTATCTCAAATGGTGAACCGCTGGCTGAAGCCGCAGTACAGTGGATGGCTCTTAATGAAACAATTTCAGAATTACCAGTAGCAGGGGTCATAGCATGTGATGCTGGCGCAGCTGTCAATGTGATGGATGCAATTGCGTATGACGCGCCATTCCCTGACAAAACCTACAAAGTTGGCGTGAAACGATTCCCACAGATGATCCCAACGAATGCGGATGATGATGCGGTGAAGTATGGACTTCGTGCGATTGAGTTCTGGTCAAATGAATGGAGCGGTGAAAGCTTTATGGCGATAGGAATGAAAGATGCAATCTTAGGTGAGGCAGCGATGATGCAACTAAAAGCGGTGATCAAAGGTTGCCCTGAGCCAATGAAAATTGAAGAAGCGGGTCACTTTGTTCAAGAGTATGGTGTTGAAGTAGCAGAGCAAGCTCTTGCTTCATTTACTATGATTTAGTTGTACTCATTCAGCCCTGACATATGCTCAAAAATGCTCATAAGCATTTTTGAGCATGCCGTATTGTTCTAAACACAGTGAACTTACAAACCAATCTTCCGAGAAGTTAAACCTAGGAATCAGTTATATGAAGACAAATATTGAAAACAAAGTAGTTGTAATTACAGGCGCAAGCAGTGGACTAGGTGAGGCAATGGCTAGAAAACTGGCTTCTCAGGGTGCAAAAGTGGTGTTAGGTGCGCGCCGCATTGAAAAACTGGACGCGATTGTTGCTGAAATTCAAAGCGAAAATGGTCAGGCAGTAGCATTGGCAACAGATGTCACTATAGGTGAGAGCGTTAAAGCACTGGTTGACTTGGCAGTAACGACGTTTGGTCGCGCAGATGTGATGATCAATAACGCTGGTATTATGCCGCTTTCACCTTTAAGTGCGCTGAAAGTACAAGAGTGGAATGACACCATCGATGTGAATATAAAGGGTGTACTTAATGGTATTGCAGCTGCACTTCCAGTGTTTGAGCGACAAGAAACTGGTCACTTTATTAACATTTCCTCTGTTGCTGGTCATAAAGTTTCGCCAGCGAGCAGTGTGTATGCAGGTACTAAATTTGCCGTTCGTGCAATTAGTGAGGGGCTACGTATGGAGGTAGGTCGTAATATTCGCACAACTGTCATCTCACCTGGACTTATTGATTCTGAGCTTAAACATGGCACCTCAGATGCAACGATCTCTCAATTTGTGAATGAGGTGTATAACGATGCCATTTCAGCGACGTCTATCGCTAATGCTGTCGCTTATGTGATTGAACAGCCAAACGATGTTGATGTAAACGAGATTGTACTGCGCCCTACAGTACAAGAGTTTTAACTGGCACTAACAGTATGTGTGGTCGATATGACGTGTGTCGACCATGATCTGTTGTAATGGATGAGTAATTTTGGACACCTGATTAGAGGTTTTCAATACCTCAGGTAGTCCATGAACTGCTAATTTAGAAGAAGCACTGACACAGTTCTGTCCAAAAATGAGCTACCTAGACTCTTCGTATCCTTCTTTATTCCAACCTCTGCTTATTTGTGATGTACGTCAAAAAATATAGGGTGTAGTTTCAAAGTAGCGGAAAGAATTCCAATGAAACTGAAACCTACAAATAAGTCACTGATTTAGATAAAGCCTTGCTTCATTATTTATGCTGTATATACTAACAGTGTGCTGTATAAACCTACAGGTAAATTATGAAGCCCTTAACACCTCGTCAAACCGAAGTCTTTGAACTTATTCGCCGCCATATTTCCGATACCGGAATGCCGCCAACTCGCGCAGAAATTGCCAAGGAGTTAGGCTTTCGCTCAGCTAATGCGGCGGAAGAGCACTTACGTGCTTTAGCTAAAAAGGGCGCTATTGAGATGATCCCGGGGGCTTCGCGTGGTATCCGTTTAAGTGAAGCGTACTTGCCCGCCAGTGCCAATGAGTCTGCGGCCGAGGAAGCAGAGCCGGGTTTACCTTTAATTGGCCAAGTGGCTGCCGGTGAGCCTATTTTGGCGCAAGAACATGTAGAGTCGCACTATGCGGTAGATGCTAACTTGTTTAACCCTCATGCAGATTATTTGCTGCGGGTGCAAGGTATGAGCATGAAGGATATTGGCATAATGGATGGCGATTTACTGGCTGTGCATAAAACCAATGATGTTCACAACGGCCAAGTGGTGGTGGCGCGTTTAGAAGACGATGTTACTGTTAAGCGTTTTGAGCGCGACGGTAAAATGGTTTACTTGCATCCAGAGAATGAAGAGCTCTCTACTATTGAAGTTGATTTAGAATATCAAAGCATCGAAATAGAAGGTTTAGCGGTAGGTATTATTCGCACTGCCGATTGGATGTAAGCCTTACATAGCAATAAGTTCCGCCCTTTTTAAGCCCAAATCAGCCTGATTTGGGCTTTTGTCGTTAGCATCACATCTTTCGTGTTTATCCATAAAAATCTCAACAATATATTTACATTTCTTTAACTTAGGGGTTAATTTATAAGCAGTAGCTTGTATTTAGCTGTTGCTGTCTACTACTTTTGGGGTGGGGGATTTCCCTTTTTCTGCAGCTACTTTCCTAGTTTGGAGAGTTGTTGTCGTTGGCTACTAGCAAAGGAGAGCGCTGTGGGCCGATGGATTCAGCTATTAATGCTGACATTCTTTTCGTCGCAAGTATTTGCGCAAGAAATGTCATTCAACTTACGTCCGGGTGTTACCGCCATTAGTGAGCAGGTTTATGGCCTGCACATGACAATTTTTTATATTTGTTGTGCTATTGGGGTGCTGGTGTTTGGCGCCATGTTCTGGGCTATTTTTCATCATCGTAAGTCTAAAGGAGCCAAGCCGGCTCAATTTCATGAAAGTACCAAAGTAGAAATTATTTGGACCATTATTCCCTTCATTATTTTGATTGGAATGGCGATCCCTGCCACTAAAACCCTGCTGGCCATGGAAGATCCTTCCGATGCCGATATCACCATTCAAGTTACGGGTTCTCAGTGGAAGTGGCATTACAAGTACTTTGACCGTGAATTAGAGTTCTACAGCGTGCTGGCTTCTGATATGGATGAAGTTAACGGCAAACTGGAAAAACGCAAAAACTACTTGCTTGAGGTAGACCGCCCACTGGTATTGCCTATCGATAAAAAAGTGCGGTTCTTGATGACCTCAGAAGATGTTATCCACTCGTGGTGGGTACCTGATTTTGCAGTTAAAAAAGACGCCAACCCAGGCTTTATTAACGAAGCTTGGACCATCATTGATAAACCCGGTATATACCGCGGCCAGTGTGCTGAGTTATGTGGTAAAGACCATGGCTTTATGCCGATTGTGGTTATTGCTAAAACTCAGGCCGACTACGATACCTGGCTAGCCGAAGAAGAGGCGGCTTATCTAGCTAAGCAAGCCCAAGAGTTAGAGCTGGTGGCTATGACCATGGAACAGGATGAGCTGATGTCGCTAGGCAAAAAAGTTTACGACAAGAGCTGTGCGGCTTGTCACCAAGTTAATGGTGAAGGTTTACCGGGTGTATTCCCTGGTCTTAAAGACAGCCCAATTGCTGTGGGGGATGTAACTAAACACATCGAAGTGGTTGTACACGGGGTACCAGGCACTGCAATGCAAGCCTTTGGTAAACAGCTAGGTTTAAAAGAACTGGCTGCTGTAATTACTTACGAGCGTAATGCTTGGGGTAATGATACCGGTGATTTAGTGCAGGCCAAGGATGTTGTGGCCGTGCAAAACGCAGCGCAGTAGGGAGAGAAATAATGAGCACGATTAGTGACGTTCATGCTGACCATGACGAGCACCATCACGGCGCCCCTCGCGGCCTTATGCGTTGGGTATTAACCACTAACCACAAAGACATTGGCTCTATGTATTTGTGGTTCAGTTTTGCCATGTTTATTACCGGTGGCGCTATGGCTATGGTAATTCGCGCAGAACTGTTTCAACCTGGCTTACAGTTGGTTGAACCTAACTTCTTTAATCAAATGACCACCATGCATGGCCTTATTATGGTGTTTGGTGCGGTAATGCCGGCCTTTACTGGATTGGCTAACTGGCTGATTCCAATGATGATTGGCGCGCCAGATATGGCCTTGCCTCGGATGAATAACTGGAGCTTTTGGATTCTACCTTTTGCCTTCACCATGCTGTTGGCTTCGTTATTTATGGAAGGCGGCGGCCCCAACTTTGGTTGGACTTTCTACGCTCCGCTCTCTACTAACTACAGTCCCGATAGTACTGCCTTGTTTGTATTCTCGGTGCATATTATGGGCATCAGTTCGATTATGGGCGCGATCAACGTGATTGTGACCATTATGAACTTGCGCGCACCTGGTATGACTTACATGAAGCTGCCGCTATTTGTGTGGACCTGGTTTATTACCGCATTTTTGTTGATCGCGGTAATGCCGGTGCTCGCTGGAGCGGTCACCATGGTGCTCACTGATAAGTATTTTGGCACCTCGTTTTTTGATGCTGCGGGCGGGGGAGACCCCGTGCTGTTCCAGCACATATTCTGGTTCTTTGGCCATCCTGAAGTTTACATTATGATTTTGCCGTCATTCGGCATTATCTCGGCCATTGTTCCTGCCTTCTCACGTAAAAGATTGTTCGGTTATGCCTCGATGGTTTACGCCACTGCATCTATTGCTGGCTTAAGCTTTGTAGTGTGGGCACACCACATGTTTACCACGGGAATGCCGGTAGAAGCAGAGCTGTTCTTTATGTTCTGTACCATGCTGATCTCGGTGCCTACCGGGGTGAAGGTATTTAACTGGGTAGCCACCATGTGGCGTGGCTCAATGACCTTTGAAACCCCCATGTTGTTTGCGCTGGCCTTTATCGTACTGTTCACTATTGGTGGCTTCTCTGGTTTGATGCTGGCGATTACGCCGGTGGACTTCCAGTATCATGATACCTATTTTGTGGTGGCGCACTTCCACTATGTATTGGTAACTGGCGCGGTATTCTCGATTATGGCGGCTGCCTATTATTGGCTACCCAAGTGGACTGGCAACATGTACGACGAAGGTTTGGGTAGGTTGCACTTTTGGTGCTCGCTTATCTCGGTGAATGTGTTGTTCTTCCCAATGCACTTCTTAGGTTTAGGTGGAATGCCACGGCGTATACCAGACTATGCCCTGCAGTTTGCCGATGTTAACGCCATTGTAAGCATTGGTGGCTTTGCCTTTGGTTTGTCTCAATTCATCTTCTTGTACATGGTTATCAAGTGCATTCGCAGCGGTGAACCCGCTCCGGCTAAACCTTGGGAAGGAGCTGAAGGTTTAGAGTGGGATGCACTGCCATCGCCAGCGCCTTATCACAGCTTCTCTACTCCGCCGGAGATTAAATAATATGCTTGGCCATCGTCGTTTAGTCACAAAACTGCTGGTGGTAGTGGTGGCTATGTTCGGCTTTGGTTACGCCTTAGTGCCGCTTTATGACGTGTTTTGTCAGGTTACTGGCATTAACGGCAAAACAGCTAAAGAAGCCAGTGAGCTAAGCCTAGTTACTGACGAGCAGCGCACCGTAACCGTAGAGTTTATTAGCTATGTACCGCAAGGGCTTAACTGGAAGTTTGGCCCTAAGGTTAACCGAGTAAAAGTGCATCCGGGTGAAACGCTACAGGTAGATTTTAGCGCGAGTAATCTCACTCCCAAGCGAGGCACGGTACAGGCGGTTCCTTCGGTTAGCCCTGGTTTAGCTGCCAATCACTTAAAAAAAGTCAGCTGTTTTTGTTTTGAGCAGCAAACCTTAGCCCCGGGTCAACAACAAGATATGCCTTTGTTTTTCTATGTGGACCCAGAGTTACCTAAAGATATTAATACCTTAACCTTGGCTTACACCTTATTTGCCGTAGAGGGCGAGCCGATTGAATCTGAAACAGCACAAGTAAGTGCCGATGGAGAGGTGGGCAATGACGCAGCCTTATGAGAAGTATTATGTTCCCGCACAAAGTATATGGCCAATTGTTGGCGCGGTGGGTTTATTCCTAATTGCGATGGGCGCGGGTTTTTCTGTTCAGCAAATGGGCAGTGAGCAAAGCTACGGCCTATGGATATTGTCTTGCGGCTTTGTGGTGATAGTTACCATGATGTTTGGCTGGTTTGGCAATGTTATTCAAGAAAGCATGGATGGCTTATATAGCGCGCAAATGGATCGCTCTTTTCGCCAAGGCATGAGCTGGTTTATTTTTTCTGAAGTAATGTTCTTTGGCGCATTTTTTGGTGCTCTATTCTACGCCAGAATGATTGCTGTGCCATGGCTTGGTGGTGCCGGTAACAATGAAATGACCGGCGCAGTGTTGTGGCCAGAGTTCACAGCTATGTGGCCGCTAGTGGAAACGCCCGGAGGAACAACCACAAAGGCAATGGGGTGGTTCGGTTTACCATTGTTGAACACGGTAATACTGGTTATTTCGTCAGTGACTTTGCACTTTGCTCATGTGAGTTTGGAGAAAGATAAGCGCGGGCCACTTAAATTGTGGTTAGCCATTACCTTGGTGCTGGGTTTTGCCTTCCTGTTTTTCCAAATTGAAGAATACATTCATGCATATCAGGAATTAGGTTTACGTCTTGATTCGGGCATCTATGGCAATACCTTTTTCTTACTCACTGGATTCCATGGCTTACACGTTACCTTGGGCGCCATCATGCTTACGGTGATGTTTTTGCGGGTACTAAAAGGTCACTTTACCGGTAAGAGTCACTTTGCCTTTATGGCCTCGAGTTGGTATTGGCACTTTGTAGACGTGGTGTGGTTGTGTCTGTTTATTTTTGTGTATGTGCTTTAGTAAGGGCGTGGGTTGGGCTGAATAATGCCCAAAGCCATGGCGAGTAGAACCAATAGTATAAGCAACACGCTAAAGATTAAGCGTTTACCCAAATAATGGGTCATTGGTTTTTCTCCGCCCTTTAGCATTACCCGTAAAGCAAACAGCATGTTTACTACTACAAACAAGATTAACGCGGTAATTAGCAGTTTTATGACCATAACAAAGCTCTCTCAACAGGCTGATAAAAAAACAGTTTCTTACCGCTTGATACTGTTTGTTGTGCTTATGGTTGCGCTGATAGGGCTAATGGTCAAGCTTTCCTTGTGGCAATGGCAACGCAGTGAACAAAAACAGCAATTATTAGATCAATACCAGCAGCAATCTTTGCAAGAAAGCAGTTTAGAGCAAGCGCTTCGCTCTGGTGTGCAGCCATTTCAGCTGGTGACGGTAAGCAGTATTACCGCTATGGGTAAGTACTTATGGTTAGACAATAAAGTGAACGACGGTGTGGTGGGCTACGACGCTTATACACTGGCGAGCACTCCGCAAGGTAATGTATTGGTGCGCTTAGCTTGGCAGCCTGCTGGTTTAGACCGCAGTATTTTGCCCGAAGTGCTTAAGACTGATGCATTAGCAAAGCGTTTTCGAGTGAGAGAAATAAGTTTACCCGTGGTGCTAAAGCAAGAGCATTGGTTAGAAGAGTTACCCCTGGGCTTGCGAGTGCAGCAAATAAATATCGCCGCCTTGGCCGATTATTGGGGTATTGATTTACTGCCATTTGTATTAGATAGCCAGCTTGAGCATAGCTCGACGCAATTGGTTTCTATATCGCCGCAAAAGCACCAAGGCTACGCTTTGCAGTGGCTATTAATGGCCCTGGTTGCGGCTGGCTTAACTATTTATTTTTGCAAGCAAAACAGAAACAAGGAAGGTTTATGAGAAGTCACCAAAAAACCATGTTGTTACTTGCTTCGGTATTTTTAGTGCCGCTTATTTTAGCTTGGGTGGTACTTAAAATGGGTTGGTATGAACCCGGTGCACTAAGTCATGGTGAGTGGTTCGAGCCGCCAATGCAGATAGAAAACTACCCAATTGGTAAGTGGTCGATCGCTCAAGTGATTGATGGCGACTGCTCACAAGCCTGTTTGCAACAACTGAGCAAACTCAATAATGCTTGGTTAGCCTTAGGCATAGCCAAACAGCAAACCCAAATGGTTGCTCTTATGTCTGGTGAGAAACTTGAACAGATAAACGATGGCCTTGAGCAAATGACGCTAGGACAGGCTAATCAACAATTAGCTGATTACGACCAGCAGTGGTTGGTGGTAGACCCAACCGGTTGGGTGATTTTGAGTTACCAGCCCGCTCAAGGTGATGAGCAAGTTAAAGGGCTAATAACCGATTTGAAACGCTTAATCAAAAACTCGCGGTTTCAATAGAGCCTAAGGACAGCAAATGCAAAAGGGACTAATTGCAGCTATTTTACTTGCCGTGGTGGTGATTGGCTTAGGTGCATTCACCCGTTTAACTGATGCTGGGCTGGGTTGTCCGGATTGGCCCGGTTGTTATGGGCAGCTAATGGTTCCTCAAAGTGAAGAACACATTCAACACGCGGCAAATGCCTATCCAGAACGGCCCTTAGAAACCCACAAAGCCTGGAATGAAATGATCCATCGTTATTTTGCAGGCACTTTGGGTTTACTGGTAGTGGCTTTAGCTGCTCTAGCATTTTGGCAAAAACAACATCGCTTTTTGGCATTGGCGTCGGTGCTATTGATTGGCTTTCAAGCCATATTAGGCATGCTAACGGTAACGCTGGGTTTAATGCCGATTGTGGTCATGGGTCACCTATTAGGTGGCTTTTCGATGCTGGCTTTGCTGTTCACTTGGTTGATGATTGCTAAACGACCTGTCGGTAAACCGCAGCGCAGTGGCCGTTGGCTCTGGCTGGGTTTATTGGTATTAGTGGTGCAAATCGCGCTGGGCGGTTGGACGTCGGCTAACTACTCGGCAATTTCTTGTCAGGGTTTACCGCTTTGTCATGAAGAGTGGCTGAGCTCTTATCAGTTAGAAGCGTTTGATCCCTTGCCAGCAACTAGTGGCAATGATTACGAATTTGGGGTGCTAAGCCACGAGCAGCGTAAAACCATTCATGTTACCCACCGGATTTGGGGCGGGGTCACAGCCATTTACCTATTCATTTTAGCCTTAAGTTACATCCAACGGCGACATAGTGATATGGAGCGGGGGCGTGCTTCTAGGTTGATCTTTGTATTGTTTACCCAAGTTGGCTTGGGGGTTGCCAATGTGCTTTGGCAAGTTCCGCTGGCCATTGCGGTGGCGCATAACTTAGTTGCGGCCATGCTGCTGTTAAGTTTAATCAGTTTAATCTTGGCTCACTATCAAGGTGGAGCTGTAGCAACATACCTTGAGGAAAAGGAGACGCATTATGGCGAAGTTGAACACGCTTAATCCGCCAAGTTCATTGACTAAAGGGATTAATTGGCGAGCTTTATACAAGCTTACTAAGCCAAAGGTAGTGGCACTCATTGTACTTACTGCGGTAGTGGGAGCCTGCTTGGCTACGTCTGGCTTACCACCATGGCAGGCATTGCTGATAGGTAATCTAGGCATTGGCTTAATGGCAGGAGGTGCGGCAGCCTTCAATCATTATATAGATAGTGAAGCTGATGCAGCCATGGCGCGCACACACAAGCGCCCCTTGCCTACCGGTGCCATCGCTAATTGGCAGGCTTTGCTGTGGGCTTCGTTATTGTCTGTGGTGGGCTTTGCGATGCTGTATTGGTGGGTTAATCCGCTTACCGCTTGGCTAACTGCTGCCAGCTTAGTGGGCTACGCGGTGGTGTATACCCTTTGGTTAAAACGGGCAACCCCGCAAAATATTGTGATTGGTGGTTTGGCTGGTGCGATGCCGCCACTGCTGGGCTGGACGGCCGTAAATAACGCCATATCGGCTGAACCCTTGTTGCTGGTAATGCTGATTTTCACTTGGACACCACCACACTTTTGGGCTTTAGCTATTGCTCGACGTGATGATTACGCCAAGGTTAATATTCCAATGTTGCCGGTTACTCACGGCATTACCTTTACTAAAAAACTGATCCTGCTGTATTCCTTGCTGCTATTTGCAGTAGCTTGGTTGCCCTTTTTAGTTGGCATGAGCGGCGTAGTTTATTTGGTATTGAGTTGTGCGCTTAACTTGCGTTTTATGCACTTGGCCTGGCGACTGTATAAGGGAGATAATCAGCGAGACGCAATGCGTTTATTTGCCTTCTCGATAGTGTATTTGATGCTGCTGTTTGTTGCCCTGTTGGCTGACCACTGGTTATTTGCTTTACTGTAGGCTCTAAGCCTATCGCCCTCAAGGCTTGCCGAGAGTGTAACTAACTCTTACACTCTCGCTATCGCCTGCTTAATTTTCCTTTCATGTCTGTTTCGCGTTTTTCTGCCATTGCGGCTATTGCCGTGCCAATGATTTTATCCAATATTACTATCCCCTTATTAGGGCTGGTGGATACTGCTGTCATTGGTCATTTAGATCATGCTTATTACCTTGGTGGTGTTGCCTTAGGCTCAATGATGATTAGCTTAGTGTACTGGCTATGTGGCTTTTTACGCATGTCTACCACTGGCCTGAGCGCTCAAGCTTTTGGCGCAAACGATCAGCAAGCTTTGCAGAGAGTGGGATTTAATTCTGCCTGCATTGCGGTAACTATTGGCTTGGCATTGCTGCTGTTAAAACAGCCAATATTACAGCTAGGATTGTCTTTGGCGGGCGGCAGTGAACAAGTTCAGTATTATGCGGCTGAGTACTTTTCTACCCGCATTTGGGGCGCGCCTGCTGCATTGCTTAATTTGGTGTTACTGGGTTGGTTGCTGGGTATGCAAAATGCTCGCGCGCCGATGTTACTGCTGATCGTTGCCAATACCACTAACATTGCCTTGGATGTATTGTTTGTAGTGGGCTTAGATTGGAAAGTGCAGGGTGCAGCCTTAGCCAGCGTAATTGCCGATTACTTTTCTTTGCTGGTGGGTTTAGCCTTGTGTCGCAAGCAATTTTTAGCGCGTTTTGCTGCTTTACCTTCACTTCAGGATTGCTGGGCCGATTTTAACCGCGAGCACCTAGCGGGATTGTTTTCCTTAAGCCGAGACATTTTTTTACGCTCGCTTGCCTTACAAGCTTGCTTTGCTTTTATTACCTTTCAAGGCTCCCGTTTGGGTGACAACATTGTAGCGGCTAATGCGGTGTTGCTTAACTTTTTGATGTTTGTCTCTTTCGCGCTAGACGGTTTAGCTTACGCTGTAGAAGCCCTCGCCGGTAAAGCAAAAGGGAGGAATGACCGCGGCTTATTTGTTGAAACCATTAAGCAATGTTTGCTGTTAGCGCTGGTGGCTGGCATTGGTTTTAGTTTGCTATTTGGTGTATTTGGCTCGCAATTAGTGGCCTTACTTACCGACATACCTGAGATTCGCAGCACTGCCGGTAGCTATCTTAATTGGATGATTTTGCTGCCTTTGGTATCGGTATGGTGCTTTATCTTAGATGGGGTTTTTATCGCTACTTCCGAAGGGCGGATTATGCGTAACTCGATGCTGTTGGCCAGTTTTGCTGGTTTCTTTCCGCTTTGGTGGCTTACGCAAAGTTGGGGAAACCACGCCTTATGGCTAGCAATGTGCGGTTTTATGGCGATTAGAGGTTTAAGCCTAGGCTGGATTTATTACCAAGCCTTAAGCCAACAGCGTTGGTTTAAGGCTTAGCACTTATCACTTAGAGCTACCTACACGCCGTCTACGTAACCTAGTTGACGCCAAGCTTCATAAACAAATACCGATACGGCATTTGATAAATTCATGCTGCGGCTGTCTGCTAACATTGGAATTCGTAGGCGGTATTGACCATCAATCTCATTGAGTACTTCGTCCGGCAAGCCACGGGTTTCTGGGCCAAACATTAAGTAATCACCTGACTCAAAAGCAAAGTCACTATGAAAGCCGCTACCTTTGGTAGTGCAAGCAAGCAGGCGTTTGGGCTGCTCGCTGTCTAAAAAAGCTTGGTAGTCGGCGTGGCGTTTCACCTCGGCAAACTCGTGGTAATCCAAGCCAGCACGTTTTACTTTTTTATCATCCCAAGCGAAACCTAAAGGCTCGATAAGATGTAAGTTACAACCGCTGTTCGCCGCTAAACGGATAATTGCGCCGGTGTTTTGCGGTATTTCTGGTTGGTATAGCACAATGTTAATCATGATTAATCCAAGTGGCTGCGAAAAGCGCTATTGTAGTGGCAAGCGCAGGCTAACTTCTAGCCCTTTAAGTGAATGATTGCTGGCACTGATGCTGCCGCCGTGTTGGCGAATCGCTGATTCGGCAATTGCCAAACCTAAACCTACCCCGCCGCTATCGCGATCGCGGGCTTCTCCACTGCGATAAAACGGGCGGAAAATGCTGTTGAGCTCGGCTTCTGGAAGACCTGGGCCATCATCTCTAATCACCAGCGTTAAGGTACTGCCTTGCACTGTGGCACTTAAGGTAACCTGCTGTTCCGCATATTTGAGCGCATTACGGCAAACGTTCTCCAAAGCGGAGGCAAGCAATTCTGGGTAGCACACCACACTTAGTTGCTGAGGGTAGTTGGCGCTAAACTGCTTATTAAGTTGTTCGGCTTCAAACTCACAGTCGCTGACTAAATCTTCCATGAGTTCTTGCAAGGTCATTTTTTGTTGCTTGGCATTTACCTGCATGCGCGATAGCGACAAAAGTGCATCTATCATTTCTGCTAGTCGCTGGGATTCACGTTCAATACGGGCGATCTCCGGCGTGGTTTGTTGGCGTTTTTTGTGCAGCGCCAAAGCCATATTTAAACGGGTAAGTGGCGACCGTAATTCGTGGGAAATATCGCTAAGTAAACGTTGTTGATTATTAATGGCTTGGTTGAGCGTATCTACCATACGTTGCAAGCTGTCTGACAGTTGACCAACTTCATCACCACGATGGATCTCGGGTAGTTGAGTATCTAAATACCCCAGCGAAACCTTATTTGCCGCAGACTGCAGTTTTTTTAATGGCCTAACAATGTGACGAGTAAGCAGAAAACAGAGGGCTAAACTTAAGCCTATTGCCACTAGCGATAAGAACAACGGCGATACACCAAAGTTACGTATGGCGTGGCGCTGCTCTGGGTTGCTACGACGCTCTGCGTAGAGTAGGTAGTCTTGGTTATTGATGGTAAGCGCTTGTGGGCCTATAAGAATACGCTTCTTGTCGAGCATGATGCGTGGGTCGTCGAGCTTGTCGTGGTTAACAATAAAGCGGCGCATACCACGGCTAAGCTCGTCATGGTTTACTACCTCACCATCACTGTTAACCAGGAAGGGTTTACCAAAGCGTGATTTAATATGTGGCTCAACGCGTGGGCTAAGCATGCGTTGAGGATTGCGCTCAATACGCTGAGCAAACTCTTGTAAGTTTTTCACCGCCCACTTAGGTGCTTTAAAGTTATCTTCGCTGAGCATTCTAGATAGGTTAATGGACACAAAGGCAGTGACCAGCAATATCATCCAAAATGAGATGAAGATTTTTACAAAGAGATTGTTGATTAAGCGCTTCATTATTACCACTCTAGCCACATGTAGCCCTTGCCTCTCACGGTTTTTATCCGTGGAAGCTGGTCTTTTCTAGCCGGTATTTTTTTACGTAAATTACTAATGTGCATATCTAAGCTGCGGTCAAAGGCTTGCAGGCGTTTACCTAACACCTTTTGATTTAGGCTGTCTTTTTCCAATAGCTTGCCTGGCTGTTCAAGCAAGTGTTGTAGCAATAACAGCTCGGTACTGGTGAGCTCTAACTCTTGCTCGTCGCAGTGCACTTGCTGCTTAGCAACCGAGAGGCATAAGTCTTGGTGGCAAATCAAATCTTGCTTGGGATCTGTGGCTTGGCTGCTTTGCGTACGGCGCAAAATCGCTCTTATGCGCGCTAGCAATTCTCGCTCGCTAAAAGGTTTAGCTAAGTAATCGTCGGCGCCTAACTCTAAACCCAGCACGCGATCTATTTCATCACCTTTGGCGGTAAGCATTAATACCGGTTGCTGGTTGTCTTTGCGTAATTCTTTTAATACTTCAAAACCATTTTTGCCTGGCATCATTACGTCGAGCAGTACTAAGTCGTAGCGCTTTTCGGCTAGCTTGGCTAAGCCGCTTAAACCGTCGTTGCATACCTCACAACTAAATCCTTCTAGTTCTAAGAGTTCGCCGAGTAACTCGGTCAGTTCTTTGTCGTCATCTATAAGTAGTAAATCCACTGGGCGATTCTCTATTCAACATCAATAAGCAAATTGTACAAAACTCACAGCGCTTTGCCGTGCTTAATGTTCGGCTTTTACATAGCTTTACACTTTGCTGCGGTTAGTTTGCATTGGCTTTTGTAGACTACAAATGACCGAACAGACCTGAGGAAAGAAAATGAAAAAGTTACTAGTTACTGCCCTTGTTGGCGCACTTGTTGTTGCCCCTGTAGCCTTTGCCGCTAAATCTAATAGTGAAGGTAAGAATCGCGGCGGCCATCCAGCTATGAAAATGATGAAGCAGCTAGACTTAAGTGATGAGCAAAAAGCTCAAGTAAAAGAGATTATGCAACAGCATAAACCTAAGGCAGATCAAGAGCAGCGCCAAGCGATGTACCAACAACGCATGGAAATTATCACTGCTGCCAGCTTTGACCAAGAAGCGGCACAGGCCTTAATTGATATTCAACAAGCTAAGCTTCAAACTCGTATGCTAAATATGTTGCAAGCTCAGCAGCAAATCTATCAAGTACTAACGCCTGAGCAACAGCAGAAATACCAAGAGATAAGCGCTAAAAAGATGGAAAAACAGCAAAAGCGTATGCAGAAGGGCGATAAAAAAGCTCAACTTTAACATGCACTAAACGTTATACTTTACAAAACCTTCCAAAGAATTTGTAAAGTGGATAAGCAACGTTATCAGCGCTTGGTCACCTTAGCTACATGGGTTGCAACTTGTGTAGCGGTGACCTTGCTTGTTATTAAAAGCGCCGCATTTTTATATACTGGCGCGGTAAGTATTCTAGCTTCCTTAATTGATTCGCTGATGGACATAGCTATGTCTTTGGTGAACCTGCTTGCAGTGCGCTACGCTCTGCAACCCCCCGACAAAGAACACAGCTTTGGCCATGGTAAGGCAGAGCATTTAGCCGGCCTAGCTCAAGCGGCCTTTATCACCGGTTCCGCCTTAATGTTGATGTTTGGCGGTGTGAATGAGCTGCTGCATCCCAAAGCCATTGAACACAGCTCTGTAGGCATTACGGTCATGGTAATTTCTACTGTTATCACTTTTGCTTTGGTGATGTTCCAACGCTACGTTATCGCTAAAACAAATAACGCTGTTATTAAAGCTGACTCGATGCACTATGCCATGGATATATACATGAACATTGCGGTGCTGGTCGCTTTGCTGTTGAGTTTTTATGGCTGGTATTGGGCAGATGGCTTGTTTGCCGTGCTTATTGCCATCTACATTTGTTATGGCGCTTTTGGCATCGGTAAAGAGTCGGTACAAAACTTATTGGATAGGCAGCTTCCAGAGGCCTTTCAAAAACAAGTGTTTAACACTGCTTTAGCGGTGGATGGTGTATTAGGTGCTCATGATATTCGCACTCGACAATCTGGGCAGACTAAATTTATACAACTTCATTTAGAGCTAGATGATAAGCTTAGCCTGTATGAAGCGCATAGAATTGCCGATGAAGTTGAAGATGCCTTTATGGTCGAATGGCCAGAGGCAGACGTTTTGATCCATCAAGACCCTCAATCGGTGGTTCCGCAAGAAAAGAAATTAGATCTTGAGTAAGGTGAAGTAGTGGCAAAGGTAAAGGATTATCAAATCAAACAAACTCTGGCTGAGACGGTATGGTTACAAATCCGTGATGAAGCAACCCGCATGGCGGCAGATGAGCCAATGCTATCTAGTTTCTTTTACTCTACCATTCTTAATCATCACAGTTTGTCTTCGGCATTAAGTTTTCAGCTGGCTAGTAAGCTTGATAGCTCAACGGTTCAAGCGATTTTGCTGCGTGAGTTTATTGAAGAAGCTTTATTGGCGGATCCTTGCATTTTAGAAGCCGTAGCTGCAGATATTGTTGCGGTAAAAGACCGAGACCCCGCGGTTAAGTATTACGCTATTCCCTTACTTTACTTAAAAGGTTTTCATGCCTTGCAAGGCCATCGCGTGGCTAATTGGCTTTGGCACAAGGGCAGACTTGCTTTAGCCCGTTATATGCAAAACCAAATCTCGGCGGTATTTGCGGTAGATATTCACCCAGCAGCAACAATTGGTAAAGGCATAATGCTCGATCATGCTACCGGTATTGTGGTGGGTGAAACAGCGGTTATTGAAGATGAAGTTTCTATTTTGCAGTCGGTTACCTTAGGCGGTACCGGTAAAGATCGCGGTGACCGTCACCCGAAAATTCGTCGCGGCGTATTGATTGGCGCGGGGGCTAAAATTCTTGGCAACATCGAAGTGGGCCGCGGCGCTAAAGTGGGTGCAGGTAGCGTAGTATTAGAGTCGGTTCCAGCTCATACCACGGTTGCTGGCGTACCGGCAAAGGTGGTTGGCACGCCTAGCTGCGACATGCCAGCCATTGATATGGGGCAAAATATTTAGCCTTGTTTATCAAGTGCTTCGATAAATGCAAACCGAGGCACTTGCTTACCTTCAAACTCGACGTTTTCAAAAAACATATCGTAAGGCCTTACCCATAGTTTCCCTTCACTATACAACGGTTTGTATAGCACTAATACTTCTTCTGTTTCTGAGTGTATTGCAGTATCAATAACTTGGTATTCAGGGCCTTTGTAGTGACGATAACGGCCTTTTTGTAGATTCATGATTATTTATTCAACAACTAGTTAGGGAAATACATTTCTACTCTTGTTGGCTATAGATGACAAGAGTATGCTGCTTTAAAAGCAGTCATCATCAGTAGGTGAACACTAACTAGCGTTCATATATCCATGATGACTGACTCAACGAAAATAAGCTGAGTTGGCTTTGAGACGGAATTAACGGGAGAAATATTAATGTCTTTTGATGTATTAGAAAAATTAGAAGCAAAAGTTCAGGTTGCAGTAGATAGCATCGAACTATTACGTATGGAAATTGACGAGCTTAAAGAGCAAAACAGCCAGTTAAACGACGAGAACGGCCGTTTAGTGCAAGAGCAACAAGCTTGGCAAGAACGCCTTAAAGCCTTATTAGGCCGTATTGAAGACGTTCACGCCGAATAATTTAAAGCTTGAGCGCTTATTCTATATCTAGCGGCTCAGGCGATAAAATTACCCCGGTGGTATCTGCATAGATGTGATCTTCTGGAAGGAAGGTCACTCCACCAAAGTTAACCGGAATGTTCACATCACCGGTTTCATCTTCTGCGTCAGCGCCTACTGGAATAGAAGCTAGAGCTTGAATACCAATGTCTAAGTCTTCCAGCGCATCAACATCACGCACACAACCATAAACAATAATACCGTCCCATTCGTTGTCGGCTGCTGTCTCGGCAATGCTCTCATCAACCAAGGCGCGGCGTAATGAGCCACCACCGTCAATGAGTAGTACGCGACCAGTTCCAGACTCTTGAACTACCTGAGCAATTAAGCCGGCATTTTCAAAGCATTTAATGGTAGTAATTTCGCCCCCAAAAGCGTTTTTGCCACCGTAGCTGGCAAACATGGGTTCAACAACGTCAACCGTATCTGCGTAAAGGTCACAAAGTTCAGAGGTATTATATTCCATGGTCTGGATCCTAAATTGGCCCGAGTATTCGCTACCAGTATAAACCCTAAGTTGCCGTTTTCAATTAAGAAATATCAAGTCTTTTGCAGAAGCCTTAATCAGCAAATCAGCAAATAACAGGTGCAAAAAAGCCGCCAATCTGGCGGCTTAGGATTTACTTAGCAAGCTGCTTACAGAATAAAGCGGCTTAAATCTTCATCAGCCACAAGTTCGTCTAAGTACTTAGTCACGTAATCAGCATCAATCACGATGGTTTGGCCTGCGTTGTCTGAAGCTACAAAGCTTAGTTCTTCCATCAGCTTTTCCATTACCGTATGCAAGCGGCGAGCACCGATGTTTTCGGTACGCTCATTCACCTGCCAGGCAGCGTTAGCGATGTGGCGAATACCATCTTCGGTAAACTCAATATCCAAACCTTCGGTGGCCATTAAGGCTTTGTATTGCTCGGTTAACGAGGCATTTGGCTCGGTTAGAATACGCACAAAGTCTTCGGCACTTAAAGCGCTTAAGTTTACCCGAATTGGCAAACGACCCTGCAGCTCTGGGATCAAGTCTGACGGCTTAGCCACTTGGAAAGCGCCAGAGGCAATAAACAAGATGTGGTCGGTTTTTACCATGCCGTGTTTAGTGCTAACGGTTGAGCCTTCTACCAAAGGTAGTAAGTCACGCTGCACACCTTCGCGGCTTACATCTGGGCCAGAAGTGTCAGCGCGTTTACAAATTTTGTCGATTTCGTCGAGAAACACGATGCCGTTGTTTTCTACCGCATGCAGGGCTTTTTCTTTAAGCTCTTCAGGGTTCACCATTTTGGCGGCTTCTTCTTCAACCAAAAGCTTAAAGGCTTCTTTAATCTTGAGTTTGCGCTTCTTGCTATCTTTGTTACCCGACAAGTTTTGGAACATGCCTTGTAGCTGGTTGGTCATCTCTTCCATACCAGGAGGCGCCATGATCTCTACGCCAACTTGTGGCTGAGCCACATCAATCTCGATTTCTTTATCATCGAGTTGGCCCTCGCGTAGCTTTTTACGAAAAGCTTGGCGGGTTGAGTTTTCTTTGGTGTCTTCTTCGTGACCAAAGGTATCTTTAGCGGGTGGCAGTAGGGCATCTAATATGCGGTCTTCTGCTTGGTCTTCGGCGCGGAAACGGAATTTTTCGGTTTCTTGCTCGCGGGTAATTTTGAAGGCAACATCAGCTAAATCGCGAATGATGGTTTCAACTTCTTTACCCACATAACCCACTTCGGTGAATTTGGTGGCTTCAACTTTAATGAATGGCGCGTTGGCTAGCTTGGCTAAGCGGCGAGCAATTTCGGTTTTACCCACACCGGTTGGGCCAATCATTAAGATGTTTTTTGGGGTAACTTCTTGGCGCAACTCGTTATCGAGTTGCATGCGACGCCAGCGGTTACGTAGGGCAATGGCTACTGCACGCTTTGCTTCACCTTGGCCAATAATGTGGTTGTCTAACTCTGAGACAATTTCTCTTGGGGTCATTTCCGACATAATATCTTCCTGCAAAGCCTTAGGCTTTGGCGTCTAATTCTTCAATAGTGTGGTTAAGGTTGGTAAACACACAAATGTTTCCGGCGATGGTAAGGCTCTTTTCAGCAATCTCACGGGCGCCTAGTTCGGTATTTTCGAGCAATGCTAATGCTGCAGACTGAGCAAATGGCCCACCAGAACCAATAGCAATAAGGTCATGCTCTGGCTGCACTACATCGCCGTTACCAGTAATAATTAGCGAGGCTTCGCTATCGGCTACTGCCAGCAAGGCTTCTAGTTTGCGCAGCATACGATCGGTTCGCCAGTCTTTGGCGAGTTCTACGGCAGCTTTGGTTAAGTGGCCTTGGTGCATTTCTAGCTTAGCTTCAAAACGCTCAAATAGGGTGAATGCATCTGCAGTACCACCGGCAAATCCAGCGAGTACTTTTCCGTGGTAAAGGCGACGCACTTTTTTGGCGTTGCCTTTCATTACGGTGTTGCCAAGGGAGACTTGGCCATCGCCAGCAATGATCACTTTGCCGTTGCGGCGTACGGAGACGATAGTAGTCACGTTATTTCCTCAGTTTGTTGAGCTAACTTGCAGCGTTAGCTTGGCTATAAGTGTGAAATGGGGGGGAGTGACAGGATTTTCAAGGTGTAAGCTAAAAAACAGCGCGCTTTTAGGGCTCTTTACTCACGGCTAACAGTGCTTGTTGCTGTTGTGGGCTGAGTGAGTCAAATTGCTTTAGCAGTTGCCTAAGTAGTTTAGATTTAGCTACTTTATGTTGTTCCGAGGCTTGTTGTAAGTGAGCAATCGCCGCTGCGTCGAAGGTAAAGGTGCAGTGACGAAAGTTAGTGGTAGCTTTTGGATTTTTAATCGGTTTATTGCTGGCACCTGCTTTACCTTGGGCGTAGTTGTCGGCGTCTTCAATAAACTGGTCAACACTCACTTTGCTGCGCTTTACGGGCTGCTTTGTGCGCTTTTTTAGATCAGTTAAACTCATGAGAGTCTTCTTGTTGAATCGCAAATAGTTCATCAACAATGGCGGCAATTTCTGCTGCTGCCTTGCCATCTTGTTCTATCTCAATCACCGAGCGACCGCTTTCTTCGCTGTCGTCATAAATGTTACGTGAGAAGGTGACGGCATCTAATACATGTAAGCCAAAAGAGCGACAGACCTCTTTGGCATCGAGAATTCGTTGTACTTGGCTTGGTAGGGCTGGGCACTGGGTTATGACAAAGCTCGCAACCATTTTGGGATTGACCATTTTACAGGTGCTAAGCATGTCTTCCATGTGCGGTAAGGTTTTTAAGTCGCGGCGTTTAGGGCGTAGCGGAATGAGCACATATTTGGCTACCGACATAGCGGCTCGCATTGCCAGGTTATCTTGTCCACCGCAGTCAACAATCACAAAGTCGTAGCCGCCATCTAGGCTTAATAGGTCTTTGCGAATTTTTCCGTAAAGCTGAATACAGTTGATACCGGGCAGAGATTCATCTTCGTTGCGGGCTTGGATCCAATCGGAAGTGGTGCGCTGAGGGTCGCAGTCCACCATAAGGATGTTAGCATTTAGGCTAGTTTTTAGGTGTACAGCGATGTTTTGTGCGAGGCAGCTTTTACCACTGCCGCCTTTCTCTCCACCCACTAGTATTAACATGGCTGCTCCTTGCTATTGCTACTTGTACCTAATTAACCAACTTATCGTTGGAACAAGTAATAATAAGTATAAGACAGTTCGCCAATTTTGCTCGGATAGGTGATTTTTCTATAGTAATAACAAAAACATATGATAGCTGGAGAAATTTTTACGATGACAACGTGCAACCTTGGCCTTCATTTCTGAAGTATCACTATGCTCAGCTGAAAACTGAATGATTAACTTAGTGCCTATTTGCAGATCGTTGCTATGTTTTACCAACAAGCCACGTCGCGAAATATCTATGCAGGTTGCTTCAAGGCTTTGATCTTCACCATCGCTGTCTTTCCACGTTAGTTGCACCGGCTCATTTTCCAAATCCAGTCGCATTGAGCGACGGCGGTCGAGCTGCTCTAGTTCCGTGTTTTCCATTTCATCGCGTTCCTATTACGAGTCGCGGATTGAAGCTATAGATATTCCGCATTTTAGTTGTCCCTAACATACTAGCCTAGCTACATTTTTATAACATAGTTGAGAACTAGTTCAAATAACTAATATTTTTAATTGCTTAGCGTTGTTTTTTTCTATCTTTTTCACTAAAGGATGAGAACAATTTGCTGATTAAGTGTGCTATAGCAGTTGTTTTAACGTGCAATTGTTAATACATAACTGCAATAGTACATCATGGTTAAGTAATTAAAAAATAAGCTGAATTAGGAATATTCAGCTTATTTAGAGTGGTAGGTGGTTTAAAAGTTCCAATGCCATATTTGACAGCCATTTATCTTGGCGCGTTGCAAGATATGGCGAGCACGTTCAGCGTCGCGTTTGGTTGGGTAAGGCCCCAATACAACCCTATACCATGCGCCATTTTTGCCTTCGGTGCGCCTAATTTGGCTTTCTAAGCCAGCAAAGGCGATAAGCGCTTTACTTTCTTCTGCTTTGTCGCGGCTACGAAATGACGCACACTGCATTTGATAAGGCTTGCTTGGCTTAGAAGATTGCTCAGCAATTTCAACTTCAACCTTTTTCTCTTCCAGCTCTTTTACGTAAGTACGCTCTTTAGGTGGCTCTGGCAGCTTTGCTTTGGGTTTAGGTGCTGTGGTTTTAGGTTGTACTATTCCGCTTAGCTCCGGCGGCGGAGTAGGTGCTGTGCCTTTAATGTTGAATAGCAACACCGCAAAGCCAGCGATAGCCGCAATTACCGCTAAAGCTAGCGGTAAAGGAAAGCGTTTATTATTAGATACCGTACGGCTCGATTTAGCCGCGCGTTTCTTGGGCTTGCTACGCCCTACGTAGTCCTTGGCCATGCTTACATGCGTTCCAGGGTTTCAATTCCTAGTAGTGATAGACCTTGGTCTAGAACTTTGGCGGTTAGTGAAGCTAGGCGTAAGCGGCTAGATTTAGTATCGGCTGTTACATCTTCTTTAAGAATTGGGCAGGCCTCGTAGAAGGTCATAAAGGCACCCGCTAGTTCGTAAAGGTAGTTACACATCATGTGTGGCATGCCTTTGTTCGCTACGTTGTGCACTGCATCGCTAAACTGAATAAGTTTTTGCGCAAGGGCGATCTCGGCGTCTTGCTCTAAGCTAATTGCTTGCTGCAAATTGGCTACATCCACTTCCGAGCGGCGAATAATTGATTGAATACGGGTATAAGCGTATTGCAAGTAAGGAGCCGTGTTGCCGTTAAAGGCCAGCATGTTTTCCCAATCAAAGATGTAGTCGGTCGTGCGGTTCTTTGATAGGTCGGCGTATTTTACTGCGCCCATGGCGATGGCTTTTGCCGCTACTACTTGTTGCTCGGCGTCTAAGTCACGCGATTTCTCGGCCACAATGCTTTGCGCACGTTGTTCGGCTTCTTCCAATAAATCCACTAACTTAACCGTGCCGCCGCTACGGGTTTTAAACGGGCGACCATCTTTACCTAACATCATGCCAAAGGCGTGGTGCTCTAGTGGTACTTCTTCTGGCACGTAACCGGCTTTACGCACAATGTTCCAGGCTTGCATTAAGTGCTGGTGTTGGCGTGAGTCAATGAAGTACAACACGCGATCAGCATTAAGGTTTTGGTAGCGGTATTTAGCGCAGGCGATGTCGGTGGTGGTATACAAGAAGCCGCCGTCTTTTTTCTGGATGATCACACCCATTGGGTCGCCGTCTTTGTTTTTGTATTCATCAAGGAATACCACGGTGGCGCCGTTGTCTTCTACCGCTAAGCCCTTTTGTTTTAAGTCAGCCACAACCTCGTTAAGCATTGGGTTGTACATGCTTTCGCCCATCACATCGTTTTTGGTTAACGATACGTTTAAGCGGTCGTAAACGGCTTGGTTATGGCTAAGGGTAATGTCTACCAGCTTGCGCCACATGGTATTGCAGTACTCGTCGCCACTTTGCAGTTTCACCACGTAGTTACGAGCACGTTCGGCGAATACTTCGTCGCTGTCGTAGCGCGCTTTAGATTCGCGGTAAAATACTTCTAAATCGGCTAATTCAATATCACCAGCATCGGTGCCGCGAGCTTCCACTTCTTCGAGGTTGGCGATAAGCATGCCAAACTGGGTACCCCAGTCGCCAATGTGGTTAGCGCGTACCACTTTGTGGCCTAAAAATTCTAGAGTGCGAACTACAGCGTCACCAATAATGGTTGAGCGTAAGTGGCCTACGTGCATTTCTTTAGCTACGTTTGGCGCCGAGTAATCCACCACGATGGTTTGGGCTTTCTCTACCTTCTTAACATTGGCGGTCGCCGAACTGGCCATGGCTTCTACTTGCGACGCTAACCAGTGGTTGTTTAGGTAGAAGTTGATAAAACCAGGACCAGCAATGGCGGTTTTTTCTACCAAGGTAGATTCTGGTAGGTTATCTACAATTAGCTGGGCTAGCTCGCGTGGGTTTTTACCCGCTGGCTTAGCGGCCATTAAGGCAAGGTTGGTGGCTAAATCACCATGAGCTTTATCTTTGGTTCGGTCTACTTGGATTCGTGGTTCGAATCCTTCAGGAAGCACCTGTTGTTGTTTTAGGGCTGTGACCGTTTGTTCCAGAAGTTGTTGAATAAGCTCTTTCATGAAGGTTGGCACCAATCTCGCGTGAATAAATTGTACAAAGCGGGCATTTTACCGACAATTTGTGACGAAGACTATCTCTTATCTGGGCTAATTAGCCTTAGTTTTGGCTGTTGCGATAAATCATTGATGATCCTAGGCGCTAACTGGCCAGAGATTGATCTTTTAACTGGCGCTTAAAGCGTTTCGACTTACTGCATATCGTAGGGGTCTATATCTAAAGACCAACGTACTTTGCGGCTAAGTTTTAAGTTTTCTAGCTGCGGCAACAGGCGGTAAACCAGCTGATGCAGTTGCGCGCGTTGCTCGGCTTGAATCAACAATTGCATGCGATATTTGCCGGCGCGACGTGCTTGTGGTGCAGGGCAGGGCGGGAAAACCCAGGTTTCGCCTTGTTGCAGTGGTTGTGCGAGTTGATAAAGCTGTTGGCTTAATTCGTTAACCGCGTTGCCATCGGCCGCTTCTAAACGGAATAAGGCTTGAAAGCTAAAAGGTGGTAGCTCGGTGTCTTTACGCTCATTAAGCGCAAAGCGAGCAAAATGCTGGTAACCGTTATTGATTAAATCTTGCAGTAGTTCGTGTTCGGGGTGATGTGATTGCAGCAGCACTTTACCGAGTAGGTTGGCACGGCCAGCGCGACCCGCCACTTGCACGTATAGCTGTGCTAGTCGCTCTGGAGCTCGAAAATCCGAGCAAAACAGCGCGTGGTCAATATCTAACAAAGCCACCAAGGTAACGTTAGGAAAATGGTGACCTTTAGCCAGCATTTGTGTGCCAATTAATATTTGGTATTGGTTATTGTGAATATCGTCTAGCAGCTGCTCTAAGCTGCCTTTGCGCCGAGTGCTGTCACGATCGATACGCGCCACTTTGTATTCAGGGAAAACCTCCAGCAAGGCTTCTTGTAGCTGCTCGGTGCCCAAACCGGTGGTGACAAGGTTAGTAGAGCCACATTTCTCGCATTGGTGTGGCACGGGCTTTTGGCTACCACAATGGTGACAAGCCAAATGGCGTGGCTGTTGGTGGTAAGTATAATAGGCCTCACAGCGCTCACACTCACATACGTGGCCACATTCGTGACACAGCAGCGCGGGTGCATAACCGCGCCGATTAAGAAACAGCATCACTTGGCGACCCGCTTTTAACTCAATGCGCATGGCTTTAATTAGCGCTGGCGATAAGCCAGAAGACAAAGGTTGCTGGCGAATATCTAGCAATTGCTGTTCGGCTAAAGCGGCATTACCAGCACGTTGTTTTAACTCTAAATGTGAATAACGGCCGCTAAGTGCATTATGTAAGCTTTCTAAAGACGGCGTTGCAGAGCCTAACACCACCGGCATTTTCTCTAAGCGAGCGCGCACTATGGCTAAGTCGCGGGCGTGGTAGCGAAAGCTGTCTTGCTGTTTAAAGGAGCTGTCGTGCTCCTCGTCGATAATTATTACCCCAGGGTTTTTCATTGGAGTGAATACCGCCGAGCGGGTGCCAATAATAATGCCTGCTTCGCCCTGTTTGGCTTTTAGCCAGGCGGTAAAGCGCTCGGTATCGTTTAAGCCCGAATGGATGGCAAAAACCGGCACTTTAAAGCGCTCGGCAAAGCGTGCCAAGGTTTGCGGAGTTAAGCCAATTTCTGGCACCAATACTAGCGCTTGTTTGCCTTGGGCTAGCACCTCGGCGATAACATTTAAGTAAACTTCGGTTTTGCCCGAGCCGGTAATTCCCTCTATAAGGAAAGCTTGAAAACTGCTAATGCTTTGGTTGATAGCGGCCACCGCGATGGCTTGTTCGGCATTAAGCTGCAGTGAGTCTTGCCTGCTGGTATCGTTTTTTGACCAAAGAGTGGGCTGAGGTGTTATATCGCGCTTTTCAACTAAGCCTTTTTCAACCAGTGCTTTAAGGGCGGTGCGTGATAGCTCTTGCTGTTTGCATTGTTCGTCACTGAGTTGGCCATTTTCTTGTTGCTGCAAACTGCCTAGTACTACACCTTGTTTGGGGGCGCGGCTAAATTCACTCAACTCTGCTCGCTGGCCTTGCTCGGTTAAACGCCAAGCAAGGATGCTTTTGGCTTTAGCTGGCTCGCCTTTGCGCAACAATGCTGGCAGTGCTTGGCTCATCACGTCACCCAAGCTGTGGTGATAATAAGAGCTAGCCCAATTTAGCAGCTTAAATAGGCTCTCTGGCAATAGGGCTTGTTGGTCTAAGGATTCATTAAACGGTTTGAGTTTATCTTCGGCAATGTCGCTATCGCTGGGGTGCTCAATGACCAAACCTACTTTTTCGCCTTTGCCAAAAGGCACCTTAATGCGGCTGCCAATCACCGGCATTGGGGTATTTTCAGGCACGCTGTAATCAAAAAGGCGACGCAGGGGAATAGCTAAGGCAACACGAACAATCGACACTAATGAATAAACTCAAGCAAAAAACCTGTCTCATTCTACTGGCAGAGCCCCTTGCGGAGCAAATTAAGCGTTTGGTGAATTTTTACCCGGTTTTTGTTGCAGGGAGCTTGCTATGCTAGGTGGCTTCTTATATGATCCGCCACCTAAAATTTATAGGCTCTGATAGAGTTGCTTTCGTATGGTGTTTGGTGTCAATTGTGGCGACCGAATGGCGATACGGCCCAAGTATTGAGGTAATCCATGAAAACTGATATCCACCCAACTTACGAAGTACTTACTGCTACTTGTTCTTGCGGTAACGTAATCGAAACTAAATCTACTCGCACTGGTTCTATGTTCCTAGACGTATGTGACAAATGTCACCCGTTCTACACTGGTAAGCAACGTAACGTTGATACCGGTGGTCGTGTTGATCGTTTCAACAAGAAATTCGCTGTATTGGGCAAAAAATAAGCCAGCCTTATTTACGCTACACAGCAAACGAAAAGCGCCTAAGGGCGCTTTTTTTGTGTCTATAGTTGGACCGAGGACTTAGTGTGCTTTCAACCTATGTGTAGCGGTGCTCTTGCTAGATACTTCTAGTTATAAATTTGTTCAATGGATCTAACTAAGCGCAACAAAAGCGACACTTAATACTAAAACTGCCAAAATCGAGCTTATAGCGATGATGGTTGAACCTTCGATATGTACATTTTTTATATTAATTCTCAGCATATAACGTTTCCAAAGAGCTAACCGATTGATTGAGTATTAGCTTAAAGGAGATTGGTATTGCTGTGATGTGCAGATAATAAAAAGATATCAGCCTAGCTTCTCTTGTTAGATTTTATCCACTCTTCCCACTGCTCTATGTGATGCATATCCATATAGGCAATAAAGTACTGTTTGGCTCTCTCCATGATCGCAGTGTTCCCGCCTACATTACGAAGTTCACTAAAGTAGGTCATTTTTCTCTGGTACGAGGTCATATTGTCGTCTTTATTCTCATTTAGACGAACATCTATATCTTCTGCAAAAGTCCCCATATCTCTTTTAAATGAAGATATATCTTTACTGAAGAGTATTGCTGTTGCTGATAGGTTGTCTGTAGCCAACCATGCGAAAAGTGCAGCATAATGTACCTGTTGTTTAACAGTACGTTTACCTGGTTTTCGTTTGAACGGATCTTCGCCATCTAGATAGCTTAAGAGAGCTTTGGCGACATCAACTTCAGTGTCTGGGTATGGATATTCGAATTCGAAGCTAGGCATGTGTGTTTTGAGGTGCTCTCTCACATTGTGGATATTTAGATCAAAGTCTTTAGCTAGATTTGCGGATAGTTTTTCTATTAATTTTGTACGTAGCTGGCGCATATCGCGGTAACCCAAGCTGCCATCAACGCGCTCTTGAGCCCATGTTTTGCATTTCGACTTTCTTTGATTGAGCTGTAATTCTTTTCTTTTCATTGTTAGCCCCGATATTCCCTCTTCCATAAAGGTACTCTACTGACATACGTAAAAGGCAGTCAAATAACGCTGAGCTAAGATATATGAAAATCTATTTCAGTAGGGAAAGGGTCTGTGCGCTAGCAGCGAGTTTTCTCTATTCCCTTCATTATCGCCGAGTAGCGGAAGTTTAAAGCGATTAAGCCAAGCACTGTTTGAGCGAAGCGAGTTGCGCAGGCGCGCTTTAAACTGAGCATCGCAGGGTTAAGATAATGCGGGGCAACCTTTCTTTTGCTTCGTTTTCTTTGGTTGTTCAAAGAAAATGACGTCGCCGAAGGCGAAACCAATGCGCAGAGCTAACGGATGAAGAATATAGCGAATGGAGGCAAGCTTTGCTTTTTACCGAGAAGTACCAAGTATACTTGGGGACTCATTACAAACAAAAAAGCCGCTCAATGAGCGGCTTCCTAGTATCTTATTCTTCTTTATCCAATTCCGCTTGCACGGCTTTTTCTAAAGCCGGGTCGGGTTTGTCTTTTTGCAGGTCGCTATCGTCGGGCAGGGGTTGCCCAGTGTAGGCGTGTAAAAATGCTTCGCAAAGTAGCTCACTGTTAGTGGCGTGGCGTAGGTTGTTTATTTGTCTACGGGTACGCTCATCGGTCAATATCTTTAGCACTTTTAGTGGGATAGATACCGTAATCTTTTTAACTTGTTCGCTTTTTTTACCGTGTTCAGCATAAGGGCTGATCCACTCACCATTCCAATCTGTCGACATTCTGCAATACACACCAAACTAAAGAGACCCTATTGTAACGGGGGAAATGCCACTTAGCAATCCAACAGCAAAGACATTTAGACGTCTAGAAGTGTTGACGTCTTTTTTGCTAGTGGTAAAGTGGCAGGATAAATTGAGGGAGTGAATCAGCAATGTCTTTAAAAGATCTTCAAGCGGCTACTATAGCAGTACGCAGCGGTATTGAAAGTGATACCCAACACGGTGCGGTAGTGCCACCTATTTATTTATCGAGCAACTACAGCTTTGCTGATTTTAACCAAAAGCGCCAATTTGATTACAGCCGTTCGGGTAACCCGACTCGTCACATACTGGCCGAGGCGATTGCCGATTTAGAACATGGTGCTGGTGCGGTGATTACTAACACTGGTATGTCGGCAGTAAACTTGGTTACCGCCTTGTTAGAGCCGGGTGATTTGTTGGTTGCTCCACACGATTGTTACGGCGGCAGTTACCGCTTATTTGACAGCTTAGCCAAGAAAAATGCCTTTGAGGTGGCCTTTGTTGATCAAAATGACCAAGGCGCGCTAACCGAGCTGTTGGCTAAAAAGCCTAAATTGGTGTGGTTAGAAACGCCTAGCAACCCACTGTTACGCATTGTAGATATTAAAGCGATTGCCGAACAGGCTCATGCCGTGGGTGCCTTGGTAGTGGTTGATAACACCTTCTTGTCTCCTGCTTTGCAAACGCCGATTTTGTTGGGCGCCGATATTGTGGTGCACTCTGCTACTAAATACATTAACGGTCACTCAGATGTAGTGGCTGGCATGGTGGTAGCGGCTAATCAAGAATTGGCCGAGCAATTAGCGTGGTGGGCAAACTGTTTAGGTTTAACCGGTTCGGCTTTTGATTCTTACCTTACTTTACGCGGCCTGCGCACCCTTAAAGCACGTATGAATGTGCACCAGCAGAATGCTCAAGCCTTGGTGGCGTGTTTGCAACAACAAGAGGCGGTGGGCGCGATTTACTACCCTGGTTTGCCAGAGCACCCAGGACATGCTTTAGCGCAAAGTCAGCAAAAGGGTTTTGGTGCTATGTTCAGTTTTGAATTGAACTTAGAAGAAAGCCAAATGGTTAAATTCTTGAAAAGCTTGCAGCTATTTTCTTTAGCGGAGTCATTAGGTGGCGTAGAAAGCTTAATTGCTCACCCAGCCACCATGACCCATGCTGCGATGTCGAGTGAGGCCTTAGCTGAAGCGGGAATTTCTAATCAGTTATTACGTGTATCGGTTGGTTTGGAAGATGCACAAGATTTAGTGGATGATTTACAGCAGGCTTTTGCCCAACTGTAGTAAAGCCAGCGTTGTAGAGAGGTAATCCATGTCAGTGAATAGGCATGTGCATAAATTTGGCGGCAGCAGCTTAGCTGATGCTGGGTGCTTTAAGCGAGTGGCGGCGATTGTTGCCAAGCATACTCAAGCGCAAGACTTAATTGTGGTATCGGCGGCCGGTAAAACCACCAACCGCTTAATTAACATTATTGAATTGGCTAAACAGGCCGACAATGCCGCGGCTGATGCACTTAAAGGTTTAATTGAGTTTCAAAGCAAGTTGGTTAATGAGCTGCTTGATGAAACCGCCGCTAAGCCGATTTTGAGTGCGCTAGATGGTGAGCATCATCAAATAGCTAGCTTGCTTGAAGGTGAGCTTACAGCCTTTACCTGCAACGAGGTACTCTCTTTTGGCGAACGTTGGTCTGCCCGTTTATTAGCTGCTTTATTAAGTTCTCAAGATTGCCAAGCCGAGTGGTTAGATTCTCGCCAGTTTTTTAAAGCCGAGTTATCCACTCAACCGCAAGTAGATGTCGCGCAAAGCACGCCATTGTTAGCTAGCTGCTTAGCAGATAAACCAGCTTGTAGAGTGGTAGTTACCGGCTTTATTTGCAGCGATAGTGAGCAACGTACAGTGACCTTAGGTCGTAATGGCAGTGACTACTCGGCCACAGAGCTTGCGGCCTTGGCAGATGCTGTTTCTACTACAATTTGGAGCGATGTTGCGGGTATTTATAGTGCCGATCCTCGCTTGGTTAAAGACGCGGTATTGCTAGAAAACCTAGCACTTGCTGAGGCGGCTGAGCTATCGCGCATTGGCACCTCGGTATTGCATGCTCGCACGCTGGAACCACTGGCGCGTTCTCGGCAAAAGGTGAACTTGCGCTGCAGTTACGCTCCCAACGATGGTCAAACTCTTATTCACCGCAAAGGTACTAATAGCCACAGCGCAAAAATTGTTACCTCGGTAGATAATGTGGTGCTGCTAGAGCTTACCTTTACCCAAGACTTTACGCTTAATGCTACGGCCTTGTTAGAAGCTTTAGCCAACCATCACCTAGCGCCAGCTACTCGTCATAAGCACAGCGAAACAGGCTCGTTGCGTATGGCTTACACTTGCGAATTAGTCGATGAAGCCTTGGCAAAAATCGATCAGCTGGCTAGCCAATTTCATATTCAGAAAATTAACCGCAGCGAAGGCTATAGCTTGGTGGCGCTAGTGGGCGCAGGCGTGTGTGATAACCCGCAGCAGTGTTATCAGTTTTTTCAACACTTAGCTGAGCAGCCACTGGAGTTTATTCACTCCAGTGCCGACAAATTAAGCTTGTGTGCGGTGGTGAGAAAAATCACCTTAGAGCCACTATTAAAAGATTTGCACAGCCACCTATTCAAACAAAAAAACAAGTTGGGTTTGGTGGTATTTGGCAAGGGCAATATTGGCAGCCAGTGGCTAGAGCTATTTGACCAGCAGCAAACTACCTTGGCACAGCAGCATGAGCTTGAACTTAGCTTAGCGGGTGTATTTTCAAGTAAAGCTGGGCACTTAGACTTTGCCGGCCTAAATCTAGAGCAGCTTGATAATACTGAAGCCAATACGCCGCTTATTTGGCCAGAGCTATTCGACAAATTAAAACGCCACCCCTACGACGAGCTGGCAGTGTTAGACATAACCGCCAGCGAAGCGCTAAGTGCGTATTATGCAGAATTTGCTCGCCATGGTTTTCACTTAATCACCGCAAACAAGCACGCTGGAGCGAGTGAGCAAGCTAACTACACGGCATTGCAACAAGCTTTTAGCGACCATGGCGCTCAGTGGTTGAGCAATGCTACGGTTGGCGCTGGTTTGCCGGTGCAAAAAAGCATTCAAAGCTTACGAGATTCTGGTGATGAAATTCATGCCATTTCAGGAATATTCTCGGGTACCTTGAGTTGGTTATTCCAGCAATATGACGGAACCGTAGCATTTTCAGACTTATTGGCCGATGCGCTTAATCAAGGCTTAACCGAACCTGACCCACGTGAAGATCTCTCCGGTAAAGATGTGCAACGTAAGTTGCTTATTTTAGCTAGGGAAGCGGGTTTAGAATTGGAACTGGCGGATATTTCACTTAGTTCTTTAGTACCAGAGCATTTAGCGGCCTTAAGTGTAGAGCAATTTTTGGATGCGATGAGCGAGCTAGACCAAAGCATGCTAGAAGCCTTTAACGATGCTAAACGCCAAGGCAAAGTGATTCGCTTTTTAGCAAAAGTGAATCAAAAAGGGCAGGCTGAAGTTGGCCTGTCTGCCATTGATGCCCTACATCCCTTTGCTAACCTTAAACCTTGCGACAATATATTTGCCATTGAGAGCTTGTGGTACAAGCAAAATCCTTTGGTGATTCAAGGGCCAGGGGCTGGCAGAGAAGTGACTGCTGGTGCCATTCAGGCTGATTTAGTTAGCCTTTGTAAGAGTATTAAGTAAGGCAAATATCAAGCAAAAAAAAGGCCTCTTAAACTAAGAGGCCAAACAGGATATTAAGGGTGTTTACAAACGAGAGAAGGTCTTTACTCAACTAACAATAAGCGCCCACTCAAACCACTTATTGCCACTTCCAAACTGTTTCCATCTGCTGTTATTACATCTCCACTAATCAGATCTTTTAGTTGAGCATTATCATTCACTAAGCTTGTAGATAGATTGGCAGTTCTATCTGTTGTTGATGTATTCAAAAAGTAAACTATCTGCTGTGAGTCAGTTTCTTTTGAAATAACCAGCAGGCTACTGTCTACATAAAGATTTTGTACACTACCTTCATACAACGCCGGATTGTTTTTACGCACTTCCATTAGATTTGACAGGTAGTCCATTAAGTCTTGCTGTTCGGTGCTAGGTGTGAACCCGTCGGTAACGCCAGCGATCTTCGCACTTGAGCGAGCTACATGGTCGTCGCACAAACCTCTTTCTGCACAGTTATTAGTGAGTCTACCTGAGTAGTTAGGCACCTCGTCACCAATTTCCTCCCCGTAGTAGAAAGTGATTGGTCCACTATAAGCTGCCATATATGAGAAGGCTGCTTTATGGCGCTCCCAGTAATTACCTAAAATACCGCGTTGAATTAAGTCACCAAAGCGCACTAAGTCGTGATTGCCTAACATTAAGTTTGGCTGGGCATGATCCGGAAAGGTTCTGTGAGAGTTCCAATCTTCTAAAAGAGTGGTGGGAGCTTTACTTTTGTTACCACTATTGGCTACATCCTCTTCCGCTGCTAGAGTTTGTACTAAAGCGTAACGACGGCCAAAGTCAAAAGCAGAAGGCAAGCCTGGAGAAGCGTTGCTTCCGTATGCTTCATCAACGATATCGTCATTACCTTTCCATATTTCGGCAACCATGTAACCTAAGGTTCCCCATTGTGTGCCATTTACATTACAGGCACTATTTGCGGCATTGGTGGTTCCTGCTTCGGTAAGTGTTTGTTGAATCTCACTCCAGGCACTTAATGGTACTTGATACGCTTGATCTAAGCGCCAGCCATCAAGACAAAGCTCTGTAGTCCAGTATTCAGTAACTTCTTGGAAAAAGGCCAAGGTATCAGGGTCTGTATAATCTACAGGATTGTGACCACCCGCAGGAGTTAAACCGTTCGGAGAAGCTTCAATAACTGATTCTTTATGATGGCCGAAGACGCCATCAAAAAACACATATAAGCCTTTCTCATGAGCTTTAGTGACTAGTTCTTTTGCTTTATCTAAATCACCAAAGTTAGGGTCGATTTTAAAGAAATCACTAGCGAAGTAACCTGTTGCATCTAAGCGATCATCCCAAATGCTTTGACCGCCAACAGGGGCTGATTCGAAAACAGGGGTTAGCCAAAGCGCATTAACTCCCAGTCCTGCGATATAATCAAGAGAATCGATAATACCTTGAATATCGCCCATATGGTGGCTTGTTCCGTAACCTTCACCATGACCTATATTTCCATCACCATTTACAAATGACTCAGTCATTACCTGGTAGATTCTTAAGTCACAAAACTCGCCAGTAGCGGTTTCACAAGGAAGCCGATCTTGAGCAGCTTCTCTGGCAGTACTAATTGATATGGCATTAGTTGGCGGCGTTAAGCCTGAATCGCCATCACCTGAACCACTATCTCCACTGCTTCCGCATGCGGCTAAAAGCAGAGCTAAAGATGTTGCTAGAGAAGCTCTCTTAAATGTCATTTCTATTCCTTGTAAACTTCAACTACCTGTTTTGCAAATCAGTTAACCACAGCGCTGCGCGACTAGATACTTGATAGCGTTTTCAGGTTGATGGAAAATTGACCTGGCTCGCATCTTTTGTTTAATTGAGAATATTGTTTTTTTATGAAATGGTTTTCATTGGATTTATTCTGGCCTTGAAACGATTCGCAGTTAAAAACTTGGTTTGTGAGGATTTGCATTGTTCGATTTGGGTTTTTTACGACTCACGGTATGATAGCCCTATAAATAGAAAGGAAGTGGCAGGTTTATGAGCGGCGTTAGGGCCCAGCAAAAAGAGAAAACACGCAGAGCAATTATTGATGCAGCATTTAGTCAGCTAAGTGCCGAGCGTGGCTTGTCGAGCTTAAGTCTTAGGGAAGTGGCTAGGGAAGCGGGTATTGCGCCTACTTCTTTTTATCGTCACTTTTCCGATATGGAAGAACTAGGGCTAACCTTAGTAGATGAAGGCGGCTTAACCTTGCGCCAACTTATGCGCCAAGCGCGGCAACGAATTATTGCCAGTGGTGGCAGTGTTATTGGCACCTCGGTGGAAACCTTTATGGAGTTTGTTTATAACAATCCTAATGTGTTTCGTTTGTTATTGCGTGAGCGTTCTGGGACATCCCCGGCCTTTAGGGCCGCGGTGGCCCGCGAGATTGCTCATTTTATTGCCGAGCTTACCGACTATTTGGAGCTGCAATATCGCTGCCCAAGAGGTGATGCGCAAATGCAAGCCGAAGCTATGGTGATTATTGTTTTCAATGCTGGTGCATCGGCCTTAGATTTAGCGGAGTTTGATAGGCAGTTGTTAGCCGATAAAACCATTAAACAGTTACGCATTGTTGCCAAGGGAGCGGCACTCTACAATCGCTCGGAAGCCTTAAGTTAAGAGGTGAATATGAAGGTAAGAAAATCGCTACTATTGTTGGCTTTTATTGCAGGTTTATGTGGTAACGCCAGCTTGGCTTTGTTTACGGTGCCTGAGCTAAGGTTCTCGGTGTTTCCAATTATTGCCTTTGTGCTGGCCATTATGCAGTTGTACCACTTATATACCGAGAAAGACTTAAGTGAAGATTCTCCCTTAATGAGTGTTGCTGCCTTTTTACTGGGCGCGCTGGGGTATTCGGCCATGTTGCGTGCTCAATTTCCCGAGATTGGCAGCAACTTAGTATTGCTAATCATCTGTTTGTTTATTGGCCTATGGCTGATGTTTAAGTTAGGCGGTTTTAAACGCTAAGCATTTTGAATGCTAGATTATTGCAAAGCCTGCTGCCAAGCTAAATCTGCCTGTTGTTGGTAGGCTTTCCAATCACCTTCTAACCAGCGTTTGCGACCTTTTTCTGCAAAGAATAGGTGCAGTTGGTTATCAAAGAATTCCCATACTTGGCCATCAGTTGCAATTAAGCCCTCGCCTAAAGACAGAGCATTAGCGCAAAACCCGTTATATTTAGGCTGGTACGCTTCTGGCTTAGCTGCAAACTTGTCGGCAGCTTTGCTGGCTAGCAAACTGCCAATCAGCCTCTTTCCACTTTACCGTGTACTTTTTATTGCCCTGCTGAATGTTGCGATTGCCCTGATCTTGAGCGAGCTGGTAACTGGTGACATCGATTCCGCCTATGGCCTTGTCACTCCAAAAGCTGGTGCTTACTGGCTCATTGGCAAAGCTGCTTGAACTGAGCACCAAGCAAGTGGTGGCAAATATAATCCGTTTCATAATTTTCCCTAGATGCAGAGTAAGCTATGAATGGAGACCGTGCTTAGCCGAGCACTATTTCAAATAATAAAAAGCCGCGTTAGTTAACGCGGCTTTAACTAGCAACTGAACACTTGTATTAGCGACGTTGCAAATACATGCCTACTTCGATGTGATCGGTGTAAGGAAACTGATCGAACAGTGCCCAGTGGCTGATTTTATGAGTACGGCTTAGTTCGCTTAAGTTGTTGTATAGGGTGTTAGGGTTACAAGAGATATACACGATGTTGTCGTAAGCTTGCACCATGCCTAGGGTTGCATCATCTAAGCCAGCGCGAGGTGGATCAACCAAAATGGTGTCGCATTGGTAGCTGCTTACATCAACATCGGCTTCTTGTAAGCGGCGAAACTCGCGTTCACCTAACATGGCTTGGGTAAACTCTTCTGCCGATAAACGAATGATTTTAACGTTGTCGATATTGTTATGTTTAATATTGTATTGTGCAGCTTGCACCGAAGGCTTAGCAATTTCGGTGGCTAATACTCGATTAAAGTTTTTAGCCAGCGCCAACGAGAAATTACCGTTGCCACAATACAATTCTAGCAAATCACCTTGGCTGTTGCTGGTGGCTTGTTGCGCCCATTCCAACATGTATTGATTTACCACAGCATTAGGCTGAGTGAAGCTGTTTTCTATTTGCTGGTAGATAAGCTTCTCACCGTTAATGCTTAATACTTCATCCACTCTATCTTGGTCTAAGCACATTTTTTGTTTGCGCGAGCGGCCGATGATTTGAATAGAGAACTGCTTACTTAACTCCGCCTTTAGCTTTGTAGCTTCTGCTAGCCAAGCTTCATCAATGGCTTTGTGGTAGAGCATGCTTACAATGACTTCTCCACTTAAGGTTGATAAGAAGTCGACTTGAAACAATTTATGACGAAGCAGCATGTTTGGCTTTAACTGCTCAATCAATATTGGCATTAGCTGGTTGATGATCTCGCTGGCGGGCGGAAAACTGTCTACACGAAACTTTTGCTTGGTTTGTTGATCAAACATAATGTAGTAGAGGTCGTCGCCTTCATGCCATACCCTAAACTCGGCGCGCATTCTGTAATGCTTGGTGGGTGAAGCAAACACACTAGGTTGAGGAGGCGTGAATTCGGCAAACTGCTCTAAGCGTTTTGCCACTTTGTCGGCCAGTAGTTGTTGGTATTGTTCAGGGTAGTATGCAATAGCGCTCATGGCCGTTCCTCTGTTCTAGCAAGCAGCGCAATTTAAAGGTGCATGGCTTGCTTGTCCAGTTTATCTACAATAATAGTGATAATATTTCTAAAGTTTTAATTTTGGTCGCCGATAAGCTGTGACTAGGGTAAATCCGTGGAGGCTTTATGAACGAACTGAATAGCGTGGGCAAAACCCCCGTGCAACAGTATGCCGAGCGCCTGTTGCAGCAGTCGGCACCAACGATTGAGAAACGCAATAACCTAGCTGACGACAAGGCTAGCTTTAACCAGCAAGGCGCAGTGGCTAGCCACGTGTTGCTAAGCTCAATTGAAAAACACACTTTATCAATGGCCAGTGGTGGAGTTAGCCTCCCTAAACCACAGCAAGTGAGTGTGTTTGATGCCGAAGAAGTTGCTAGAAACGTGCTTAACTTTGTTGCCAGCTCTTTACATAGCGCTAAGCAGTCGGGAATGCCTGAAGACGAGTTAGCCGAGATGATGGCTCAGGCACGTAAGGGTGTTGATATTGGCTTTGAGGGCGCACGCGAAGAGCTAAGTGATGCTGGCATTCTTAATGAAGAGCTAGAAAAAGGCATAGATAAAAGCTATGACCTTATTCAAGAGGGGCTAGAGAAAATTGAAGAGGGTGATTTTGAAATTCAATCTGCACCTCTTTATAGCCAGCTGGCTATGTCGAATTCTCAAACTGCATCGATGGAGCTTGAAACCGCCGAAGGCGACAAAGTCACCATTAGTTACGGCTCGCAACTGGCAGCAAGTTATAGTGAGTCGGGCTCATCTATTCAGGCCTCTTTTGCTTCGCAGCAGCAGTTTAGTTTTTCGGTAGAAGGCGATCTTAATGATGATGAACTAGCTGCCATTGCCGATTTAATAAAGCAGGTTGATGAAGTTGGCCAACAGTTTTTCTCGGGAGATTTAGATAAAGCCTTTGATCAAGCTTTAAACATTGGTTTTGACGAGCAGCAGTTAGTGGGCTTTGCGGTTAATTTTCAGCAGCAACAGAGTGTAGCGGTTACTCAAGCCTATCAACAGGCTAATGATAAAACCTCTGGTGGCTCTGAACTGGTGCCAGATTTAAGTGAATTCTTGAGTTCTTGGCAAGATATTCAAGCCAAAGTTAGCGCCTTATTTGCGCAACCTGAATCGGCTACCGAAACCTTGTTGGCTGGAATACTGCCTATCTCAAGCCCTAGCGAAGAGCAAGATAAGCAAGCAGATGTAGAACGCTTTAAAGGTTTTGCCGACCGCATGGCGGAAGCATTGGCGATGTTCAATACGTCTCCATCAACGCCAAATAACGCAGCCGACAACATTAGTTAATTTCATATTGGCCAATTAGCGGGCTTTTTGTGCTATTAATCACATAAAGCCTCGCTTATAATCTCGCCCGCTGTGGTGCCTGACTTGATAATTGCTCAGGCCTAATAGGGAATCTGGTGAAAATCCAGAACTGACGCGCAGCGGTAAAGAGGAACGAAAGCTCAAGGATTGGCCTTTTCCAAGGACTCCAGACACTGTTTGCAAGGCAAACGGGAAGTCGCAGCCGTAGTACAAGTAATACGCCTCTAAGTCCGAATACCTGCCACATCGCACATGCTTATAACAGCAAAGTACTACGCGACGATTAGGATTAGATCGATGAAGAAGCTCATATTACTGGCCGCAGTTGCGCCAGCTTTTGGCTATGCCCAAGAAACTCAACAAGACTCCCAAAAAGAACAAACTACCACCATGGTGGTTACCGCCAATCGCATGGAGCAAACCGAAGCCAGTGTGATTGCACCGCTTACCGTGGTAAGCCGCAGTGAAATTGAAAGCAGTGGTGCTCAAGACATTATTGATGTGCTAAGCCAGCAAGTGGGTATTAGTGTTACTCGTAACGGCGGCAAAGGCCACACCGAGAGTGTATTTATCCGTGGTACTAGTTCAGCCCAATCTCTTTTTCTTATCGATGGTGTGCGTGTTAACACCGCAACCAACGGTGGCGCGCAGTTGTCGTTGTTGCCCTTAGAATTTGTTGAGCGCATTGAAATTCTTCGAGGCGCGCGAGCGTCTATTTATGGCGCAGATGCAGTAGGTGGTGTAATTAACATTATTACTCGCCCAAGTTTTGGTAGTGAATCCCACGGTTTAAAAGCTGCTGTAGGTACCCAGGATACAGTTAAGCTTGCCGCTAGAGCGAGTGGCCAACTAGATGAAGATACCCAATACAACCTGATACTTAGCAAGGATAAAAGTAACGGCTACGATATCAGACCACAAGATAACTTAGATGAAGATTATGGCTACGATACCTTTGGTGGTTTATTCAATTTTGACCACAAGTTTAATCAAGCTTGGCGCGGTAGAGCGTTCTTTTTGCTTAATGATAGCGAATCTGAATTTATTCAAGGGGGCAAAGCCTTAAATAAGCAAAAGCAAGTGGTATATGGACTTAGTGTTAACTACGCTCGCCAAGGTTTGAGCAGTGAGTTGTCGTTGAATTCTCAGGAAGACCAATCGGATACCGCCCCAGCAGACAATTTTGTTGATCCCCAGCGTTACACTACTGAAAGAGTTGCTGCTAACTGGTTAATAGGCTATGAGCTGGATCAGCAATGGCTCTTACAAGGTGGATTGGATTATCAAAACGATGATATTTCAGGTACTAGCTTGGTTTACCAACAAGAAAGCCGTGACAATAAAGCCGCTCATGTAGGTGCTCGCGGTAACTACGAACAGCATATTTTAGAAGCTAGCCTTCGCTACGATGATAACGAGCACTACGGTGACCACACTACCTACAACTTAGGCTGGGCGTGGCAATTTCAACCTACAATGCGTTTTAACGCATTACATGGTACCGCGTTTAGAGCACCAACTTTTAACGATCTCTACTACCCAGGAAGTGAAAACCCTAACTTGAAAGCGGAAACATCGGCTAATAGCGAGCTTGGATTTGAGTTAAACCTCCCACAAAGCCAATGGCAGCTTAATGTATTTCGCAATGACGTAGACAACTTGATTGCTTGGGGATGTGTTGCCCGTTGTAATAACGACTATTCCGGCACTCCAGACACATGGCCACTATGGACGCCTGATAATGTAAGTGATGCGCGTATCCAAGGTGTTGAATTGCAGAGCGATTTTTCTACAGCCTGGGTAAACCACCGAGTCATTGTTGAGTTTCTAGATCCTAAAGACCGCAGTACTGACAAAAACTTAATTCGCCGTCCAGAAGAGCAAGTTAAATACAAAGCAGATATGTATTGGCAAAGTCTGCAAGTAGTGGTTGATTTTCTTTGGCGTGGTGAGTCTTATGAAGATGCAGCAAATACTACAACCATTGATAGCCACTCTATTTGGGATCTTAGCGCCAACTATCAGTTTGCTAGTGGATTAAGAGTAGATGCAAAACTGCGTAATGTATTTGATAAGCAGTACTCAACCGTAAACGACTACCAAGCTCAAGGTCGCACCTTTGAGTTAGGCGCTAGCTACCAATTCTAAGCGTGAAGCATTAGCGTAGCCCTCAGCCCTAGCTTTGGTTAAACTAGGGCTGAATTATTTAAAAAGGCTTATTGGTAGAGTAATGCACGTTCTTGTTTTTGACTCCGGCGTCGGTGGCCTGTCTATTTTGGAAGAGCTTCAGCGAGTCAGTCCCCAACGACAATATAGCTATTTATTCGATAACCTTTATTTTCCTTACGGTGAATTAGAAGAACAGCAACTGATCACTCGCGTGCTTCAGTTGCTATCTAAAGCTGTAAATCAACTTAAGCCCGATTTAGTGGTAATAGCCTGTAATTCTGCCAGTACGCTATCACTTCCTTCACTACGTGAAACGCTATCGATTCCTGTAGTTGGTGTAGTCCCAGCCATTAAATCAGCCGCCAATAAAAGCCTAACTCGCCATTTTGGTGTACTAGCTACCCCAGGTACAGTAGAGCGTACTTATACCGAACAGTTAATTGCTGACTTCGCCAAAGATTGCCGAGTTGAATTACTGGGCTCTACTTTATTAGTGCAATTAGCAGAACAAAAGTTAGCCGGTGAGACTATTGCTCTACCTGATATTGAGCAGGCACTAGCGCCTTGGTTGCTTTTTGAGGATTTAGATTGTGTGGTATTGGGCTGTACCCATTTCCCATTATTAAAGGTGGAACTGCAACAAGTATTAGGAAGCAAAGTGTCCTTGGTTGATTCAGGGGCGGCGATTGCTAACCGCGTTAATAGTCTATTGTTGGATAGTGAAGCTCTAGCTTCAGGGCAAAAAAAAGCGGAGGCTCATGCTTACTGCACAATGCACTCCGCTAATTCTACTTTGTTAAACCAGCTACAGTCTTATCAACTAAGTAGCTTACAACTATTTACCTAGGCTTCTTTACGCTCATTAGCTTCACGAACCTTTAAGGTGCGTTGCTGAAACTCTTGTTCGTTTAATGCATCAACTGCTTTAGGTGCATCTTTAGCAGCCATTTCTACAAAACCGAAGCCACGGCGCTTACCGGTTTGCTTATCTTTTAATAAACGAACTGATACTACTTGGCCGTAATCAGAGAATAATTTGCGAATGGCTGACTCGTTTGCACGGTAAGGCAGGTTGCCAACGTACAAGGTTTGGGTTTCTACGCCTTCAGATGATTCGCTGCTTGATGAACCTTCTTGCTGTTCTTCGCTAGACGCTCCGTTAGAGCTCAACAATACGATAGCGCCACCAACAATTACTGCAATAGAAAGGTATAAAGGCTGTAGCGGCTGGACTGCGCCAGCTACAAAATAGGCAGCAACGGCTACCGCTATAAGTATGACGACAGATAAACTGGAATTTTTCATAATAAATTCAATGCTCAATGTATTCAGAATAATGGAAAGCAACTTTTTAACAAAATTGCGACATCATGTTAGCCAGCTTTTTGCGGATAAGCTAGAAAATGTACAATTTCTCTATCAGAAATTTGCTAAATGACACAATTACTTTTAATTCATAGGCTTGTTTAGGGCCTAATGGCTGTTTCTGTGGATAAGTTTGTGGGTATTTTGTGGCTTACTTGGGGGTTAATTATCGATTCAAAATTAATTGTGATTTTCTTCAAAAAACGCTTGCGTGCAGGGAATCGATCCCTATAATGCACCTCCACTGACACGGCACGCAGCGCACTAAAGCGAGGCAAGGCTAAGTCAGGGTTGGTAAGGCCTGAGGCTTTATTAGCGGCTCAAAAACTTCTTTTTAAAATCTTTTAAAAAGCGGTTGACAGCCACAGAGGAAAGCGTAGAATGCGCACCTCGCTTCGACAAGAAGCAACGCTCTTTAACAATTTATCAAGCAATCTGTGTGAGCACTCACAGGGCCTTAAGCGAAAAAATTAAGCTTAAGTGAACTGGAGTCTTGCACTGTAACAACAGTAATAATTTCAGTTTTTAACTTTGAGCGAAAAAACTTTTGATTGAAGAGTTTGATCATGGCTCAGATTGAACGCTGGCGGCAGGCTTAACACATGCAAGTCGAGCGGTAACAGAAAGTAGCTTGCTACTTTGCTGACGAGCGGCGGACGGGTGAGTAATGCTTGGGAATATGCCTTTACGTGGGGGACAACAGTTGGAAACGACTGCTAATACCGCATAATGTCTTCGGACCAAAGGAGGGGACTCT